>CALFHQ010000254.1 GCA_937876385.1 uncultured Pseudomonadota bacterium | reverse complement strand
ACTCCAAAGTCCCTGCAATTCCTCCAATAAGCCCCAGTTGGCGGGCGTAAATCGCCATCCGCAGCTCCCCCGGTGCGCCGGGAACCTTTTGAAGGAATACAGCGGGACCTGTAGACTCGTATCCCGCCACCTGAAAGTCCCCACTCAGTATTTTGGGGGTGTCGGGCACGTCGGTGGTCACGGAGTCCTCTGGAAGGATGTCCACCGCGTCTATCGCCATAGCAGCATCGGGGGCAACGTCCACCTCCACAGAGGAGTCAAGATTGGCGGAAGGGTCACTTCCACAGGCGGTGAGAACAAAGAGAGTTATCAAGACAGCCGACCTACGCATGAACCGCCTCCCAGCGAATGTGCGTTCAACCCACCCTACCCCCAACACCGTCGGACACTCGCCTGCGAGTTGTTTTCAGCATGGTGAACGCACCAACTTCCGGGGGGTAACCTACCACCACGAAGGGGCGCCAGCAACCCAAACCCATGCGGCCCCCTTTTTCGTTGACAATTTGTCAGTCGCAATGTAGTGTTCGGCAATCAATTTTTTGCTGCAGCGTTTGCTGGGCAATGGGTGGAGGGAATCATGCCGAAATGCGATATGACCGGAAAAAAGCGTCTCGTGACCAACAAAGTGTCCCACGCGAACAACCGGACGAAGAGTAGCCAGAGCCCGAACGTACACAAGAAGCGCATCTTTGTTCCTGAGATGGACCAGTGGGTGACAATGAATCTGTCCACTCGGGCCCAGCGCACCATTGATAAGATTGGTCTTGCTGCCTTTGCTCGAAAGGAAGGGGTCGACCTGAAGAAGTTCGTAAACTGAGTGTTGTGCTCTGGGACACGCCCATGGAAGCAGCGCCGGGTCCGTTAGGTCGGACCGTTTGCTTTGTTTTCGCCTGTGCTGTACTTTCTTCCTGTTCCCTCCCCGCCATTGAGCAACGCCCGTTGATGAACGTTGCAGTTCCTCCCATCGAACGTCCTCGGATTTCTCTGACCGCCAACGGCCGCCCTGTCCATCCCGGTGCTGCCGGCGAGCTGCGCTACAGTCTGGAGCTTGTCAGTTCTGGGTATGGCACTGCCGATCTCCAGCAAACTGGAGAACACGAAGAGCCTGTCTTTACTTTGCGTTTTCGGGACCCCGTGGTCGATGGTTCTCCCAAGGATGAGGAGAGAGTCGAGTACGATCTGTCCCTCCTGCTTCCTCGCAAGTTGGCACCGGAGCTTTCATCGGGAGTTCTTTACAACCTGAGGTTCTTTCACGAGCACCGGGATGTCTTTATCCCTCCGGCGCAGGGGATCATGATCTATGACCGTCTGGGGCACCTGGTCTATCTCTTGAGCATCGACGACGCCTGTCCTCGAGGGGAACGCCCCGGTGGATTTCAGGTGGAGAAGACGGAAGACGTTGCTTATCTCACCACGGTGATGACCCCGTCAGGTTGTACTGTGATGAAG
>CALFHQ010000253.1 GCA_937876385.1 uncultured Pseudomonadota bacterium | reverse complement strand
ACCGACGAGCACTCCCCGGTAGCGACCCTCCAGTGGTCCGACGACGAGGGAGGCACCTGGAACGACCAGGGGATAGCGGAGACCCTCGAAGTCGGCACCAATCTTCTGACCCTGGAAGTCCCTGAGAAGGCCCAGGTGGCCAACACGTTCATCTGGGTGCGTTCGGGAAACCTAGCCAACGTGATTTCAGAGCCGGTGACGGTAACAATGCCGGTGCTCACCACCGACGATGTCTGCCAGGTGCCCATAGAGATAACGCCGGACGCAGAGGAAATCGTCGAGGAGCCGGACACAACAACGACCCAGGACCAGGTGGGGGAGGATTTGACAGCGGAAGATGCCGTGGAAGGAGTCGACAACTCCAACAAGAATCCCGGCACCTCCAGCGGCGGGTGCTCCTCCAATCCACAGAGCACCCCGGCAGGGTCTCTGCCCTTTGCACTCATGACGCTGCTTTTTGGATGGATATTGTGGCGGGGACGAGGGGCTATTTTACGTAGATGGTCTTGATGTTCACGAACTCTTTGATCCCTTCTTCACTCAGCTCCCGACCGTAACCAGAGATCTTGATTCCACCAAACGGCAACCGTGGATCTGATTTCACGAAGGAGTTCACAAAGCAGCTCCCCGCTTCGATTTCTTCGGCAGCGATTCGTTCCCCTCGCTCCACGTCCCGGGTAAACACCGCAGCGCCCAGCCCGAATTCGGAGTCGTTGGCAATTCGAATGGCGTCCGCCTCATCAATGGCCGGAATGATGGCAGCCACGGGGCCAAAAGTTTCCTCGTGGTACACAGCCATGCCCGGTCCCACATCCCCTAAAATGGTGAAGGGATACCAGGCGCCCGGCCGGTCTGGAACAGTGCCGCCGGCGAGGAGTTTGGCACCGGATGTCACCGAACGAAGGACCTGTTTGTGGAGTTCGTCTCGCAGGTCTACTCGAGCCATGGGACCGACGTTGGTGCCTTCCTCCATGGGGTCTCCGAGCTTGTACCCTTTGGCGACTTCCAGGAAGATACGGGTGAACTCCTCCACCACCGACTGGACCACGATGAAGCGTTTGGCAGCAATACAGCTTTGTCCGCTGTTGGGCATCCTGGAGAATACGC
>CALFHQ010000252.1 GCA_937876385.1 uncultured Pseudomonadota bacterium | reverse complement strand
CGGATTACCCTGGACATGACGGGCTTCTATGTTGACCGGCACAACCTCGTCGTGAACGCCGAGGAGCAGACCTCCGAAGGGGGTGACTTGACCACGGTGCGTGCTCAGAACCAGGGGCGGGGGCGTTCCTACGGGATGGAGATCCTGCTGAAGCACAAACCCTCAGAGTACTTCTACGGGTGGATTTCCTACACCCTGTCTCGAACTGAGTTGAGCGGGTACAACGCTTTGCCGACTGCGGGGAGGCCCCCGGTGAGTCCCGAAACCTGGTTCCTGAGTCCCTATGACCAGACCCACATTCTCAGTCTCGTGGCCAGCGTTCGATTGGGACGAGGGTGGGAGACCGGCTTGCGCCTGCGATTCGTCACCGGGAATCCCACCACTCCGGTGGTCCAGGGGCTCTTTGTCGCAGACACCTCGAGCTACGAGGGTTTGAGCGGCAAGCCCTTCTCCAGTCGGGTGCAGTCCTTCTTCCAGTTGGATCTTCGAGTGGAGAAGAGGTGGACCTTTGACTCCTGGACCCTGTCGGCCTATTTGGACATCCAGAATGTCACCAATCACGCCAACACCGAGTTCGTCATCTACGACTATCGCTATCGAGATAACTGGAACGTCCCAGGCATTCCCATTCTGCCTAGTTTCGGCGTGAGCGGGAGGTTTTAGACATGAAAATGACCCTCACTGTTTTTGCAGCGTTGTTTGTGGTGGTTCTGGCGTCGGCGTGCGACCCTGGATTCGACGACTCCCGGAAGATAACCGACATGCGAATCATTGGCGTGGCGACCAATCCCCCGGAGATGGTCGTGCCGGCCCCCTACGCTACACTCTTTGCGTCCCTGATGGCCTTTGAGGCAACGTACAAGATTCCGGGGGACTTGACCACCGAGCTGAAACTGCTTGTGGAGAGCCCCGAGGCTCCCGAAGCTCCCATTACTTACAGCGTGGTGGCGTGCGCCGTCGGGGGAGATTTCTACTGCGACCCCGACTTCGAGCAGGCGGAGGTTGCCTCGGGACAATTGCTCCCTGGGGAAACCACTCTCACCGTTACGATTCCCTTGAAAGTGGCAGAAGATGCCATCCGAGCGGACGACTTCAAGGGCATCTTCGGCGGTGTGGTGTGGCTGCGGGGGGATATCTCCGACGGCACCTACACGGATTCTTTCATGAAGGCCTACACCATCCTCCCCGACTACGGTTTTGACCGGCAGGCCAACCAGAATCCGACTTTTGAAGGATTCCTGGTCGGGGACAAGGATGAAGAAGTTCCCATGGAATTCAACGACGAAGGGAGGCTGGAGGTCGCCTCGGGAGAGAAGATTCGGATTCTACCCACCTTCCCCGAGGAAGACCGGGAAGACTATATTGTCGTGGATTTTGAGGGCCAGGCGGTGGACCAGACGGAGGACCTCTCGGTCTCTTTCTACTCCTCGTGTGGCCTGTTCAACTCCGGCAAGAAGACAGAGGAAGTGTTCTTCTTCTTCGAAGATGCGAAGGACAAGGAAGACCAGAATCTATCTTCTGAATGGTCGGCCCCAGCCGTTCCTGAATCGTGCACGATGTGGTTTGTCGTTGATGACAGCCGGGGTGGAGTGTCCTGGGACAAGATCGAGGTCGATGTGAAGTAGGCAAGAGAAGGGGCGCTAGTCCGTCTTGCTCAGGAATCTTGCCCGCTCATCGATGTACCGTTGCAGTACTCGAGCTTGTCGGTCTTTGAGGGGCATGAACTTGATCC
>CALFHQ010000251.1 GCA_937876385.1 uncultured Pseudomonadota bacterium | reverse complement strand
CGGGCCTCATCGTGGTGGGGTACGGAGTCTATGCTTTTGGCTTTGACGAGTCCGGGACGGCCCGCTACGAGTTCATCAACATCGGCTGGCTGGCCATCTCCATCATTCTGTTTCGCTTTATGTATGATGCCTATTTGAAGGCGACAGACGAAGTAGAGATTCCCTGGTCCGCTCTTCGTCGGGGGATGATTCTCTCGGATGAGACGGTGAAGAAGTTCAAAGAGCGGGAGCAGTTCTTCAAGGAGAAGATCGGCGCGTTGAGTCCCGACGGGATTGACGAGGAGCAGGCTGGAGCCCTCCGGGAGTGGTTTGAGACCAACGAGCCCGAGGGGCAGGTCGCTGTGGCCCGCACCATCCCCTTTGCTCCGGCGCTCTTCATTGGAACGGTGTTGACCCTCATTGCCCATGGACTCATCGTGGTTCTTTAGCGGCGCCTGACTGGAAAGGGAGTGTGGATGGATTCAAGAAGCAAGGATCTCCTGTTGCGACTTCAAGATGAGGATGGCTGGAACCGTGCAGGATACTGCCTTCAGAACCGTTACGCCGTGAAGCTGACCTCGTATTACGCTGGGTTGATGGGCTCGTCGGTGGGAAGGGACCCCATTGCTCTCCAGTCGGTGCCCCGTTTGGAAGAGTCGACGTCGCCGGGGGAGACTGACCCCCTGTTGGAGCTTGAGTACATGCCGGTGGATGGCCTCATCCATGTCTACACGAATCGTGCGCTGTTGCTGGTCACAGAGCGCTGCTTTGTGAATTGCCGCCACTGCAATCGAAGATGGAAGCGCCGGGTAGATGGGGAAGTGCAGGATTGGAAGGGTGCCCTGGACCGGTGGGCAGACTACATTGGCTCTCACCCGGAGATAGACGATGTGCTTGTCACCGGCGGAGACCCGTTGACCTTGGGAAACGGGAAACTTTTCGAGTTGCTGGCCCGCCTGCGGAGCATTTCGCATGTCGGAGTCGTCCGAGTCGGCAGTAGAGCGCCAGTGGTCATGCCCGCTCGAATTGACGATGAGTTGGTGGCGGGATTGAAGGAGAACCACCCCATCTTCCTGCACACGCAGTTCAATCATCCACGAGAATGCACCATGGAGGCCGGGGTTGCTCTGGAGCGGTTGGCAGACGCCGGGGTGAACCTGGGAAACCAGATGGTTCTGTTGGCGGGAGTGAACGACTCGGTGGATGCCATTGCCGAGGTCAACCGCTGGCTGGTGCGCCATCGATGCCGCCCCTATTACCTTTTTGTACCAGAGGACGTTCGAGGGACTGGGCACTTCAAGGTCTCCCTTCAGCGTGCCCGAGAGCTTGAGGACTCTCTGCGGCAGCTCTTGTCGGGTATCGCCATGCCGTCGGTGGTGGTTGACATGCCCGACGGTGGCGGCAAGGTCCCGGTGTGGCGAGCAGACCTCAGCGAGTAATTCAAGATCACACTTCAGCCAGTAATCCAAGAAATGAAGTTGCGCTGGTTATCTGGGAGGGTGTTGGGCCCGAAGCGAATGTCGCCTCGGGCCCTTGGAAGGGTTGGTGTTACATGCAGGAGCAGGTTGCTTCGTCCAGGGTGTACTCGAGGCAGACGCTGTCCCATTCGTTCTCGCAGCACCAGGAGTCGAACTCACAGATGGCGGCTGCGCAGTCGGAGCACTCGGGGTCCAGCGGAGCGCCGGTCTCGCACTCGTCGTGGGCGCATCCACCGCCGCAGACATCCACGCACTCGGGAGCAGCAGCAGCACCGCCGACGCAGTAGTCATCCCACAGTCCGCTTTCGGTGTTGCAGCAGAACGGGTCGGCAGCACACACAGCAGCGACGCAAGCGCCGCAGGACTCGCTCTGGGCGGGGAGGTCTACGTTGGTGCAGATGTCGGGGGCGCAGCCGCCGTCACCTTCGCAGTTGGTGGCGCAGTAGGTATCCACGTGGCCCACGCACATCTCGTCCCACTCGGTTTCGCAGCAGAAGGAGTCGTTGGCGCAGATTTCAGCAGCGCAGTCGCCGCAGCTTGGGTCCATTGCATCGCCAATTTCGCACACGTTGTGGTTGCACTCGCCGCTTCCTTCGCCCGTGTCGGTCTTGCCGCAGACCTGGAGTGGGTTTGCGCAGGGGAGGCAGGCGCCGTAGCCCAGGGCTACCGGCTGGCAGTAGAAGTTCAGGTCATGACTTTCAGCGTCGCCCCAGAGCATGTCAATGAGGATGGCGCCGGCAATCTGTACCAGGGCGTCTTCGGGGAAGAGGCCGGGAACCAGGGGGTCCACATTAATGGGTAGGCAGTCGATGTCCTTCTCGCAGGGAACGCAGATTCCGCAGGCGATGTTTTCGGTGACATTGACTTCGGCGCACTGGTGCATGCCGTAGGCCACGGTAGCGTCGCCAATGGCGATACCGGCAACTTCGTCCACACCGGCGGCGTCGCGAATCAACTTCCCAACGTTCAACTGGATGTCGATGTTCTCGCAGTTCTCGTCGTTGGAGCAAAGCTGGGTGTACTGGCTGTAGGGCTCGGGGAGAACGGCGATGCCGCTTCCGAGGTCTTCACAACCTTCCACCGGGGGTTGGCAGGTGCCGTGGATGGGGTCGTTGACGGGGTGTCGGCAAATGTAGGTGCCGGGGGTTTTGGGGTCGCCACAGTAGTTGCAGTCCTCGTCCATGGTGCAAGTTCCGGAGTCGGGTCCGGGGAGTCCACAGGGGGGATAGCAGGAGCCACTCTTGCAGACGAAGCCGGCAGAGCAGGGCCAGGTGTCAGAGCACTGGGCGCACTTGTGAGAGTTGCAAGCGTGCAGGGGCTTGTCCGGGGGGCCGCAGAACTGGCAGTCATTGTCCAGGTCGCAGTCACCAGGGCAGCGGGGAGAGCAAACGCCCGCGATGCAGACATCGGACTTCAGGCAATGCGTCGTGTTGTTGGCAGTGCATGCCTGGCACTTGTGAGTTTCGGGGTCGCAAACCTGATTGAGGGGGCTGCAAGCCTTGCAATCGAGGTTGGAGACGCATTCCACTGTGGGGACGCCGTTGGCGTCGGTATTGCAGGTCAAGGTGGAGGGGGCGCAGATTCCCCAGCCGGAGCAGGTCTCGCCTTCCGCACACCCTTCGTTGTTGTTTGGGTTGCAGGCGACGCATCGGCTCTCTTCAATGAGGCAGATGTTGCGGCCGTCGGAGCACCCGGTGCAATGGGCGTCCTGGGTGCAGTTGTTCAGGAGGCAGACAAAGGGGAGGTCTTCAACGTCTGCAACGACGTCCTCGACAACTTCCGCCACGGTCTCTTCCACGGTCTCTTCAACCGCCACGTCCTCTGCCGTGTCCTCAACGATGTCTTGCGGGATGGTGCAGCCGTTGCAGGTGCTCCATGCCGTCCCTGCGTCGATGCAGGTTTGGGTTCCTTGGCCACCCTCAGTGCAGTCGCACACTTCGGTGTTGCCGGGGTTGCAAATTTTGTTGCTGGTGCCTCCGTCGCTTCCACAAGCGACGAAGAAGAGGGCGAAAATCGCCACAAACATTGTCCGTCTCATATTCTACCTCCGAATTTACCACAGTCATGGGGCATTGCCGTGCGCGCAGGTTGCCATATTTGCAGGCACAAGGCAAGATATTTGGAGATATAAGGCAAGGAAAATAGCGGCTTCAAGCCAACGGGCACTCAGCTCTTCTGCTTTGCAGTCTTCTTTCGAAGGAGAAGTTGGTTGTCCGCAGAGCGGGATTCTCCCACCGAGGATATGCGGATGGCGCTCTTGTCCTGCACGGGGCACGCAAACTCACAAGCCCCACATCCGGTGCACTGTTTGGGATCGATTCGAGGGCGCTGGACGGTATAGGGAATGCCGTTGGCGTCCATGAGCTCGACGGTTTCAAGTACGATCGATTTTGGACTCGTGGGGCACCATTCTTCGCAGACGATGCACGGTCGGTTCATGGCCCAGGGAAGGCAGCGTCCTCGGTCAATGAAGGCTGTGCCCAGGCGGGTGGGCGGGTT
>CALFHQ010000250.1 GCA_937876385.1 uncultured Pseudomonadota bacterium | reverse complement strand
AGGACGCCTGGTGGGTTGCCTCTTGCCCTTCCCTTCCCCCTCACTCGCAACGACGATTCGGCGCCCATCCCTGATGAGGAAGTTGAAGCCTTCACCCAGGCTTTGACTGGAAGCTGGAAAGAGATTGACTATTTCGTCTGGCTCTCTGAAATCACGCATGGGAGCGATGTGTCCACTGGGAAACCGGATTATCTCATCTGGTGGCACGATGTTTCGGCCATCAAAGAGAACGGCAAGATCACCTGGATGAATGATTCACAGGAAGGGGGAAGTCACAACAACGTCGAACCCACCGGCCTGGCTCTGGTCTCTGCTGCGTCGGGGTATCTGCTTTCGGGTCGTGAGGACATGGGGTTCATTACCGAACAATTCGCCAAGTCGATCAATGCGACCTTGCTGGGGTTCGTGTACGACGAAGACGACCCAATCGAGACCATCATGGCTCGAAACATCATCACCCAGAATCAATCCTACACGCTGGCCAGCGGGAAGGAGAAGAACGTCGAATACGACGACTGGTTCTTTGAATATGAGGGGTGGAATGCGGAGCGCTTCCACTATCCCAACAACCCGTACTGGGGAGACATCTGGGTGACGACGATGCGCTCCAAGGACGACGTTCACTACCTCTATCGTGCCACCGGCTGGCTGTTGTATGTCGCAGAATTGGGACAAACAGAGGCCGTTCGTAAAGCAGCAAGCGACGCTGTGGCGGGGATGCGGGGGTTTGCTCGAGACATCGTGGACCACGACTACAACATTCGTTCAAAGGACCGCAACGGGGTTCCACACATCCCGGAAGCAGAGGATCTGGCCAGCTTGTCGAGTTACACATCGGTGTTCCCCATGGCCGAATGTGATGCGCGTCTTTCCACTGCCCTTCTGGCGTATGGAGAGCCTCTGGGGGTGGACTGCAAGACGGGCCAGGGCAGTCCCTACGATGACATCGCTTGTACCACTCACTATTTCAACTACCACATTGTGTGGGGATTCCACATGGTGGCGTTGCAGTGGGCTTTGATTTTGGGGTATGACGCGGAGGCTTGGACCTTGTTGAAAGGGCTCATCACTCGAATCGAGCGATATATGAATCCCAGCAGCCAGGAGCCTGGTCAAGAGGATCCCAGTTGGAAGCGCGACATGGCGACTTTGCTTGTCCAGGCAGCATCGCTGGGGATGCCGCTGCGTAACGACGAAGTGCGCTTGATTCATGAGGTTCATCTCGCGGCCGTGGCCCAGTTTGCCGACTTTGAGAACTGGGACATGTGGGCCGATTCGGTGCCCGACGGTCGCTACACCTTCCGTTCAGGATTCCAACCGCAACACAACCCGGAATCCACGCGGATCGAGGACTATCTGCTATTGCTCGAGTACTGCTGGTCTCCCTTCCGAAATCCTGCCGGGGCGCCCATCGTGGACTGCGATGTTATTTCGAATCCGGCTTTGTGGGGGGGAACTCTCTGATGCGGAAGCGGTCGCCGTCGTCCTCGATGATTCGGCGATACCACTGCTCCGGGTAGGGGGGATGGGTGATGTTGCCTTGTGAGTCTCGGACGTTGCCGTCGAGGTACTTCATCATCAGCTCAGTTCCCAGCTTCTTCCAACGTTCCACCGTGTTCTGAGCCAACTTCGCGCTGTACTTTGTGAGGTACTCTCGAGCCCGTCGAGGGGACTGTTTGTGAAGGGCCAGGGCCTCTGCTTCCACCCCCTGCTGCGCTTCAAGAAAGGCTCCTTCGAGTTCCCACTGGACGGCGTGGATATCCACGATCATGTCCTTGTACCGAGCGTAGGCCTGGTTGGCGACCCAGTTGAACACCCAGAATGCGGAGTCCCAGGAGAAGTGGTAGAAGTCCCCCGTTCCGACCCTGTAGTTGTACGGGGCTTCGAGAATACCGCAGTACATGGGGACGTACACCGTGCTGGCAGCATCATCCACGGCGAACCAGAGGATGCCGGCAATAGGGTCGGGGAGATTTGCTCTCATCTGGGCGATGAAGGAGAACCCGGTTTGCTGGGTGGCGGTAGCTCGTTCGTTGAGGTACTTCTTCCCATCCAATTCCCAGGTAAGCGGGCGCCAACGGTAGGGCACCTCGAAGGGGCCGGCTCCGACACCGGTATGGAGGTCCAGGACGGTTCCGTCGAAGTGGTCCCGCATCGCCTTCTTGAGGTCTTGGACGGTGAGCTTGCGGTCGGGCTTTATCCACATCGGCAATTCCACATCTTCCCGCGCTCCGTCGATGAAGTTTGCGGCAACGT
>CALFHQ010000249.1 GCA_937876385.1 uncultured Pseudomonadota bacterium | reverse complement strand
GGCACCCTCGTTGGGAACCGCTGCCACTACACTGGCCACACCGGTGGTGGCGTTGTGAAGCACCACTTCCCCTGAATCCGCAATGATCAACACCGGAAGTCCAGAGCCGGCGGACCAGGCGCTGATGAGACCTCCGACAATGTCGCCTTCAACGTGCCCCTTCTGAACGCCCAATCCCCACGTTTCCTGCCACATGGGCATGGGCATCGATGCAAAGGAGTAGACCTGAGTCTGGTTGGTCCAATCCGCCGTGCTGTAGCGAACGTAGATCAACTGTGAGTTTCCCCCTTCTGGTCCTGGGATGGGACGCACGCAGGTCGTATTGCCTCCGCCGCCGAGTACCGTCATCCCTCCCATGGGGGGGAACAGATTGGTATAGGAAACTCCCCCGGCACCATACCAGAGCACCGACAGCAGGGTCAGTCCGGTGTCGTCCACCACCGGCACAGCACGGACACCGTACGAAGCGACGGCGGAGAACGAGTGCAACGGCGTGCCGGACCACATTCCGTACCCCACCGCACCTCCTTCGCCGGCGACAAAGAGCTTCTCCCCTGGCTCTGTGTCAAAGGGGTCTGAAGCTTCCCAAAGGAAATGCACTGCCAATTCGGGCTTGGTCAGCACTGGAAAGGGCAACGGTGCCGTCGGGGCCGCGCAGGTTCCAGCCTGGCACAACTGTCCATCGGGACACTCTCCGCAACTTCCTCCGCAGCCGTCGTCTCCACACTCTTTGTCCAAGCAGGAGGGGACGCAGACGCACTGCCCTTGAACACAGCCCGTACCGGCAGGACACTCTCCACAAGGTTGCCCGCATAGAGGATCCGGCCCGCATTCGAGGCCATCACAGTTCTTGATGCAACCGCAGACCTCAGGGCAGAGGGTCCAGGCGAGTAAAGCGCAGTCCAAGTCCCAGGCTGGGCCTGGTATCGCCGGCTCACAGCAGTAGGGTTCATCCAGACAGACCTTGTTTTCGCAGGCGAGGTCGTAGCAGCCCTCGTCCTGGTGAACGTAACAGCAGTCCGTCCCGGAACCAGTACACTCCCCGACGTTGAATTCGCATTCGTAGGTGCAAGAGAGGTTCCCACCAGCAAATCCCATGGTCTCACAGACCTTCCCTTTGAGGTCTGCACCATCACATTGCTCCCAAGTTTCCCCCTTTCCGTTGCCACAACCCACGCAGTTGGAGATGTCAAAGGTGCACTCCGAGGTGCACGCCAATTCACCATCCATCAGGTCCTCATCGACGTCGTGGCAGTTGGACCAAGCCAGGTTATCGCCGTCGCAATCCTCTCCGGTCTCCACGAATCCGTTCCCACATCCCAGACAATTTGAGGGGTCGAAGCGGCACATGACATCGCAAGCAAGTTGCCCGCTCACCATGTCCCCCGGAAGGGACTCACAGGTGGCAGCTCCGAGGTTGTCACCGTCACATTCCTCGCCGCTATCAATGTCTCCATCCCCGCACCGGGTGCAGTTGGAGGTGTCGAAGTGGCAGGACGGATCGCACCCCAGGCTCCCTCCGGTGAAGAGCCCCGGCACGGTTTCGCAAGACGCTTCCCCTAGGTCGTCGCCATCGCACTCTTCGTCCTCCCAGTCTTTGCTCCCGTTGCCGCACAACTCCGTGCAGAACTGGGTGTCGACCTGGCATCCGTCCGTGCAGGCCAGATCCCCCATATCAAAGCCATGAGCCTGACAGGTATCTCCGCCAAACTCCGCCCCGTCGCATTCTTCCCCGTCGTCTTTTTGATGGTTGCCACACTTGCACGGATTGGGAGAGCAAGTGGCCCCGGGCCCCATGACCACTCCATCGCAATCCCCGGGGCTCACCACCAGGCAACTGCCATCGGCAGCGCAACAGGGCTGCTCCGGAATGCAGGGATTCTCGGGCAAACAAGTTGTCCCCGAACCCAGGAAATTGCCGCCCAGACACGACGATGCCGCCGTCACCGAGCAGGCGTCACCGGCTCCGCAGCAGGCCCCTTCTAAGGCGCAGGGGTCCGGGTCACAATCGGCCTGTCCGGGTACCGTAGCCCCACCTTCTTGCTGACAAAGCTCGGGAAGCTTCAACATGCAGATCTGGCTGTCGTCGCAGCAGGGGCGAGCCAGAGGGCACGGGTTGGGGGCGCACGACAGCACCCCGTCCAGATAGAGTCCACCCGTCTCGGCGCACTGCTCCTCTCCCCGAATCAGACAGAGCCCCATGGGGGTGCAGCACGCTGCCGGGTTCTCTCCCACCGCAACGCAATCCCCCGCCTCACACAGAGCATCGGGTTCGTAGTTGCTCACGCAGTCGTCGCAGGGCTCTCCACCCGTTCCACAGGCCACGGAAGTGTCTCCCGGATCGACACACAGAGCATCCTTGCAGCATCCAGGACAGTTCCCACCCGCCACACAGGAACAGACCTGATCTTCGCAATCCAGCTTGTCCTGTGAACAGTCGTTGCAGGTCCCGGCGCCCGCACCGCATTCGTTGTCCGAGGTTCCCTCCTTGCACGTGGTCTGGTCTGCTGTGCAACATCCCGGACAGGGCCCTCCCGCCAGGCAAAGACAGACTCCATCCTGGCATTCGAGATTGTCCAGACTGCAGTTTCCACAGTCCTCACCACTGGTTCCGCAGGCAACATCCGCATTCCCCGTGCGGCACAACTCTGGACCATGCTCGCAACAACCGCCGCAACTGGCCTTCGTGCATTTGCAGGTTCTGTCGATGCAGGCAAGGAAATCGGACTCGCAATCCGCACAGTCCCCTCCCCCACCGCCACAGAGGTCGTCGGAGTCTCCAGAGCGACACTGGTTCCCGTCACAGCAACCCTGGCCGCAACTGGCGGCCGTACACAGACACTTCCCGTCCACGCATTCCTGGCCGGAAATACACTCTCCGCAGGATCCACCAAATCCATCTGGGCCGCATTCCTTCTGCTCGCACAGGTCCGTGGGAAGGGGACGCACGTGGATCGTGAGGGTCTCGTAGATTTCCTGGGTCGGGAGATACTCTTCGTCCCCATCCAAATCCACCACCCTGGGCGTTGCCGTCATCTGCAAGAGCACCGTGAAGGTCTGCCCTGCGTGCTCCCGCTGGGGGGTCCACTTCAGGTGGAAGTCCGACTTCGGCGTTCCGGTGAACGTGGCGCCGGGGGGAAGGTCAGTGGCGGTAATCACATAGTCTACATCCCGCTGGTACCAACCCCGGAACACCAAGCCCCAAGCTGGTGAATCGGGGTGCACCGTGACTCCGTAGATGGGGATATCGATGTCCACCAGGACATCTTCGGTCAATTCGTTAACCGGACGGGTAGCCCGATACATCTCCAGTGGTGTCTGGGCCAGGGCCTCGTTGCGCCAGTCCAGAACCCCCGCATCCACCGAGTCCAATGCAGATTCGCACAGGCCGACGCAAGAGAAGGACCCGTTGGTGAGATTGCCCTGTCCCAGCATGGAGTATTCGGCGTCTATCTGGTTTCTTGCCCAGGTGATGACGTCCTGGCGCTGTTCGTCGGAGAGCGGGGTTCCAGGGCGCCGGGGGCCTAAGTACAGGTGTCCGTATTCACCCTTGAACGTGAAGGGTCGAAGTGCCATATCCTCTTGTCCCGGATTCTTCTTGTCCTCACCTCGGAACTTGAGCCGTCGCACCTTGGGCGGCGTCGCCTCGATGACCGAGTAGTAGCCGTAGCTGGTGAGTCCTTCGAAGATACCTGGATGCCCCGGAGCCCAGCACGGTTTCGGGGGGTCGTCTTCGGTACTGGTCAGGACAAAGACGATGTCTCCGGCCTTCAGATACTTCGGTGGCATGTCCAGCACCAGGTAGGCATAGTCATCCACGGACACGGTGGCATAGACAAAGGTGAAGTGCTCCAGGGCGATGGTCAGTTCGTTGGCGACAACGTCCCGGTTCTCCACCTCGGCCAATGCCCAGTCGGTGCGCTCGGTTCCCAGGTCCAGTAGCGGATTCAACGTGCTGGACTGGTAGACCTTGATCATCGGCTGAGCCCCATCAACCTCCAAATAGGGGAATGTCAGCAAGGCTGGAACCTTAAAGGTCAGACCTTGGGGCTCCAACAGGAAGATGACATGACTCGTCGAGGCCTTCTGGTCAGTGGGCACCGTCACTGAGACAGTGGTGTCCTCCGCTAAGGCTCCGGGGGGAATCTCCAACCGGGCCCCTCCAGGAATCTCCAGTGTTCCCCCTTGCAACGCTGAGATGAGTTGCTCCACGGTAATGGAGCCGTCCCCCTGGGTGGTGACGACGTCGGACCCTTGGGTGACGATGTCTTTCCCGGAGTTGCTGCTGCAGGCGGTTGTGGACGCAGCAACGCAGAGAACAAACCCCACGATTGCTGTCCTGAGGGTCGAGTGAGTCATAGGTGGCCTCCCTATAGACCAGAGATGGTTGTCCTCAGCCCAACGAAGTATCGATATAGACTTCACTGAGTTGACTCAGACAGAGTTCTTTCCCCTGGCTCCAAAGCATGAATCGAGTATGAACCCTATCGTAGCTGATTCAACGGGGGTCGTCGAGCCGGAAATGCCGGACTTTTCAGAATGGATCCAGGGGCTGCACCCTTTCAGACCGAGAGGTTGATTCGAAAGAGCGAGTCGTTTAGCATCTGGAAGCTGGCCTGCAACCGCAGCGCAACCAGTCCGAGGGTCGAAGAGACTCTCGAAATCGGCGAGATGATTTGGGCCGGCACTTTGGAGGAACCATTCATGGCAATGCTGTGCGACCGTTTGCTCTCATCGTCCGCCTCCCATCGCAGAGCTCTGCGGATGGCAGATGCCCGCGGGGGCGCTCGCACTCTTGTCCTTCTCGTCCTGGGTCTCCTGCTTCTCCACCCGCTACCGGTGCAGGCCGAAGACCGAGTGAAGGACGAGACGGCCAAGACCGTGATGCCTCCCCAAGCAAAGGAGAAGCAACTGGGGCAC
>CALFHQ010000248.1 GCA_937876385.1 uncultured Pseudomonadota bacterium | reverse complement strand
GCTGGCGACGCAACAGGTGGTGCGGAGCAATACGTCCTCGACAAGAAGACGGGCAAGTGGAAGATGGGCTGGCACGAGCACCCGCAGCCCAAATAGACATCGGCGTTGTTGGTACCGCATCGTTACCCGGTCGACTTCGCCATAGCCGGTGAGCGTGTCATTGCACGCTTGGCGCTTCAGTTCCGACAACGAGCAATCCCCACCGGCCAGGACATAGCCGACATCGCACTCCAGGCAGGTAATACCATCGACGCAGGCAACGCAGTTCGATTCGCAGGGCTCGCACAACCCGCCAGAGCAATAGTCGCCCACGGTGCACGGGTCTTCGTTTTTACAATCGATGCCGTCTGAACCCGACTCGAAGGAACACACCGCAGTAACCGGATCGCACACAGGAAGCTGACAAGGGGCGTCCACGCCATCTGGTTCGGGGCACACAACCACTGTCTCCGGGTCGACTTTGCAGGTTGGCAATCCCGCCTCAGTATCACAAATCAGCGTCCCGTTGTGCAGGTCGCCATCCTCAAGGGCGATGCAATCGTCGTCGGTATCGCATGAGCAGTCCGACGGGGTCCCAGCGCAGAGTCCGTTGTTGCAGACATCGGCAGCGGTACACGGGTCGCCATCATCGCAAATCGATTCGTTGGGCACCGAGATGCACTCACCCGTCTCCAGGTTGCATGAATCGTCGGTACACTGATTGTCGTCATTGCACACCTTGGGTTTGCTTTCGCACACACCCTCGGTGCACACACCGTCGTTGGAGGAGGATTGGTCTCGACCAAATGTCCCTGCTACTGCCCAATCTCGGTGAGGATCTCGGGAGCATCGTAGAGCTTCCGCAGCGCCTCGACGATGTACGCAGCGTGAACTGCGACGGCCCGGTTGGAGATGGGATCGAACACGAAGCTGCCGGCGAGACTCTCGATGTTGCCGTCAAAAATGAGCCCCACAAGCTCGCCATCCCGATTGATCACGGGGGAGCCTGAATTCCCTCCCACGATATCGGCCTGGATAACAAAGTCCACCGGCGTGGACAAGTCCAGGTCCTTCTGGCGCTGGAAAAATCGTTCAGGCAACTTCCATTCCCCCTGGTTGCCAAAGCTGAGACAACGGTCGAACAGCCCGTACAGCGTGGTCCTGGGGGGTGCCTGGGTGCCGTTCATCGGGTATCCCTGCACCGGACCAAACGCAAGCCGCAAGGTGAAGGTGGCGTCGGGGTAAGTCGACTTGCCGTATACCGCGAATCGAGCGGCCGCGATGCGCTCTGAAGCGGGGACGATGACGCTGTCTATTCGGTCCCGGCCCCAGACCTGGTTGTCGGCTGAGATGGTAGCGAGATCCCGTGCCAACACGATGAGGGGATCCTTGCTGGCATCAATGGCCTCAAGTCCACCATCAAGCAGCCGCTTTCGTTCCTCCACGGAGGCCAGGGTGGTCTTTTCTACCAGCAATTTCGCTGCCTCCGTGGGTTCTCCCAACGGTTTGAGCACCTTCACCACCGGATCAGCGGCGGGCAGTTTGTCCAGGCCCAGGCTGAATGCTGCGGCCATCATGGCAATTTCAAAGTCGGGGTAAATGGGGGCAGTTGAGAGCAACTGGAATCGAAGTCGTTCCAACTCGGAGTCGTGGTAGCCGTCCAGACGATCACCGTCGGGCTTGGGGGTCTCTCGTGCGTACAGCACCAACTCGATGGCGATGCTCATCAACGTCGAGGGGGACCCGCCAACCGAAAGATCGCGCCACATTCGGACCTGCAGTTCGTTGCTGAGGGCATCGTAGACCGCAGCGATGCGGTCCCAGGCATCGCCATAAGCCTTGCTCCATTCGGGGTTGGCCGCGATCTTGGCTCGAAACGCCTGCTCATTGGTTTCTATGCGCTTCATCAAACGGGTATCTTCCAGTGCTGTCTGGATCCCGTGATAGGCTTTGAGGCCGTTGCTGAACCCAAACAGCAGCCCCAGCCCGCGCCTCGCCTGTTCGTCTCCCAGCGTTGCGTACTGCTTCAGTGCGGCGATGATCCAGTCGATGTAGGTCAGAATCTGGGACGTGCGGATGTCCCGGCGGTACTCGATCTGTCTGTAGGTCAGTCCCCGTTCAGTCCGCCCAGGGTGCCCGGAAACAAAGAGCAATTCGTTGTCCTGGGCCCCGCCGATGTTCCATTGGAAGTACTCCGGCGTCTGCGCCGGCTTCCCGTCGACCCAGATTCGGAAGAACGCCATATCCAGGTCGTATCGGGGGAACGTGAAGTTGTCGGAGTCGCCACCGAAATAGGCCGCTTGCCGTTCCGGCGCCATGACCAGGCGTACATCGGTGTACTTCTTGTTGCAGTACAGCCAGTACTCACCACCGTGGTAGAGGGTGACCACCTGGCAGCGCAGGCCGGTGCGTTGGTTGGCTTCCTGCTCCAGCCGCGCCCGTTCCGCATCCCGCTGCTTCACGGCTTCCTCGGGACTGGCATCCTTCTTCACCGCTTTGGCCATCTTGTCGGTGACGTTCTCCATGGACTGGAGAATGTTAACCTCGAGATCCGGGCAGGGAATCTCCTGGTCTGGACTGTGAGCCACAAACCCGGTGGCCACGTAATCGTGCTCGGCTGTGGACATCTTCTGCAGTTGCCCCATGGCCACGTGGTGATTCGTCAGCACCAATCCCTTCGGGCTTACCAGCGATCCAGAACCCCCGTTCATGAATCGCACCGATGCCAGCCGAATGTGATCCAACCACTTTGCGTCGGGTTCAAAGCCGTATCGATCCTTGAGTATCTGGTACGGCAGATTATCAAAGGTCCACATGCCTTCCTCGGCCCGAGCACCGTCACTCCACGCCGCACCGGTCAAGAGAGTCACGACACATGCCAACAATCCTAGTCGTATCCGCATCGTTTGCCTCCTCTGTTCGACTTTTGAAGATGGCACTTTCGGTACGAAATGTCGAACGCTGATCACGCACAGAGATTGGATTGAGCAGATGAGGGCGGATGACAGCTATCAGACCCGTCCCATAGCCCAGCCTCAACGACGTTATCTTCGGACAGATCGACAAACGGGTCACCGCACTGGTCAACGGCAAAAAGGTCTATCCGCTTCCCCGATACCGCCGTCAAAACCTTCTTTTGACGCTCGGTTCGGTTCCCAAGTCTGTCGGCTCACTCGTCCGTTGGTTCCTCATCAACGGACTCTTCCTCATCAAAGGACTCCTCTTCAAACTCCTTCTCTGACATCTCGTCGTCGAGCTGGGCCGTCAACTGATCCTGCGCCTCCTTTGAGGCAGCAATGGTTTCTGAAGGGCAACCCTGGGCTACGCAACTGAAGAAGAAACGGCAGTTGACTAGACACGAATGTCCACTCAGTTCCTTGAACCGGGTCGTCTGAAGTGCTGTTCGGATGCAGGACAGGAGGTTCTCGTCCTTGGTGTAGTCGATCAGGGTGCAGACATCTTCGACTCGTCCAGTGGTGACAATCTGCCACTTCATCTGGACTACTCCGGCCAGATTGGCATCTTCCTGGAGTGCCTGGTCATAGCAAGAACGTAATGCCGCCGCCCTGCCTCCAAGAACGCTTTGCACGGTCTTCTCGTCGCATCCCCCGGACACCTCTGTCACTGTCATTGCCAACTCGGTCGGGAACCGAACCTTCGCCGGCCGGTCAGTCTCCTCCGTGGCCGACGTAGCTGCCTTGTCCGCGGTGGGCTCGGTCTTGGTCTCGCCGACCGGTTTCAGAAGTACTCCCATGGCCAGGCGATGGAGGGCCGAGTCCGCAAACCCGCCGCTTTGCGCTTCTATGGCCATTGCCAGCGCCAGAAAGACATGGGCCGGAGGCACGGAGTTCGCCAGATATGGAGCAACGAAACGCTTCTTGCCTTTGGCAGGGCAAGCTGACGCCAAAGCCTCGGCGTGGTAGCTCGTTCCGAGATGCATCAACTCCTTAAAGGATACCGCACAGTCACTGCTGCCTTCGAAGACCGGTGCCAGAATGCGCGACACCGACTTCAGCCGTGCTTCTGCGGGAAGCTCTCGATCCACCGCCATTGCGTGCAGAACGGCTTGGCTGTAGAGCTTGCATTCACCCCTGGCAAACTGATCGAGGAGCACCCCGGCCCGCTCCTGTTCAGGAGCATCGCTCACTGCCTTAACAATGCCTGTGCAACCGGGGGAGGTCTCCACCTTGGCGCTGGTTTCGCCTCTTGCATGAAATGCCAGAAGCAGAAGAACTGCCGCCGCCACACTGGAAGCCATCCGGACTAGTCCGCGAGTCCCCATCATTTGCCCACCTCCTCAGAATCATGCATTGATAATGTTTGCGTCCGCTCTACGGATTCTAATTCAGTAATATCTGGCGTGCAAGGCAGACGAACAGTCCTCTTTCAAAGACCTGAGCAGGACACAGGTCCTCGTCGGAGCGGGCCACACCCGATTGTCCACAAATCTTCTTGGGAGACAGCGTTGACAACCACAGGAGAGGCACCCCTATCAGACGTTCGTCAATCGCGGGGTTGTGGCTAAACTCAGTTGCACCCTTCGCTATTCACCCTCATAATACCGAGGACATCCCGAAGCACCCATTATGGAGGCACCATGAGGTCATTTCTTCTCGTCATTTTGCTCAGTTCACTGACAGCGTGTGGTCCGGCGGGGGCTGGCGACAGGGAAGCTCCGCCCTACATGGCGGTCTCCCCGACGGCGTTGGATTTCGGTTCCGAAGGAAGCGCTCGTTTCATCGAAGTCGCCAATGAGGGAGGGGGAGAAATTGTATTCTCGGTGAAGATAAGCGCCGCTTCGGAAGGGGTAACCTGGCTTCAAGCGGAGCCCCAGACCGCAACGGTGAGCGCAAGCTCCAGCCGCTCGGTGATGCTGGTGGTGAACAACATCGAGCTGTTGCCCCCGGGGGTGCACACCGGGGAAGTCACGGTGGAGGCTTCCG
>CALFHQ010000247.1 GCA_937876385.1 uncultured Pseudomonadota bacterium | reverse complement strand
GACAGCAGACAGCAGACAGCAAGCAGCAGACAGCAGCCGACAGCGCGCAGGAAGCTGTAACCTGCAAGCTCCCTCAGTCTTCCTGAGCCAGCCATTCCTTTATATAGGCTTTGTACTTGACCTTTATCTCTCGAGGGACGAAGAGGTCTGAGACGAACATGTAGATGAGAAGGTCGAAAAGCAGCATGTCGAAGATGAATCCCGGGTCGTCCAGGAAGAGCCATCCCCCAATGATTCCCACCGGAATGGAAGCCAGGAAGAAGATGGTCCCCCAGAGGATCATTCCGTGCCAGCCTGGACCGTGGTGACTGATGAAGCCACGAGTGGAGATGAGCATGTAGGAGATAACAAAGACCATCGCTGCGGGGATGAGGTAGATGGCCTGGTTGTTCAGGTTGTCCGCCAGGTCCTGGAAGAGGGCGGAGTTCAACAGTGCAATCATGAACAGGGCGAAGGCGGTGCGGGGAAGACCCACGAAGAAGCCGGGATAGGAGGCCCTTCGCACGTTGTAACGGGCGGCCCGAATGGTACCCACGGCGATGGGGAAGAATCCCAATAGACCCGCGGCCCACAGAGGGTAATCCGCTTTGAAGTAGAAGGCATAGAAGACCAGGAACCCGGGTGCGATGGAGTAGCTGATCATATCGCACAGGTTGTCCAACTCGCCGCCGAACTTGTTGAACTGCTTGGTGAGGCGAGCCACCAGTCCGTCGGAAGCGTCGAAGACGAACCCGAACAGGATGAAGAAACTGGCCAACTGAAATCGGTCAAACAGGAGGGCAGCCATGGAAGCCATTCCGCAGAACAGGTTTCCCAGAGTCACCCAATCTTTCAGTTTCATTTGCATCGGTTACGCCATGATGTCGTAGTGTGAGAAGCGCATGGAGAACGTCCCCCGACCCTGAGTTCGGGTGCGAATGTCCTTCGAGTAGCCAAACATCACCCGCAGCGGCACCATGGCCGTCACGATGCGATAGCTCCCCGAGTCGGTCATCTTCTCCACCTTTCCTTTTCGTTCGTTGATGGAGGAGATGGCGTTGCCCAAGTACTCCTCGGGGACGGTAATCTCCACGGACATGATCGGTTCCATCTTCATCGGTACGGCCTTCTCGCAAGCGAGACGAGTCGCCTCTCCGGCCGCAATTCTGTATGCGATGGGGGCGGACACACCCTCCCGGTATTCCACGTCGAGGAGGGTCACTCGCACGTCGTCCATCAAGTTCCCTTCCAGGGGCCCCGTCTTCACCGACTCCAGCGCGCCGTCTCGGGCAGCGGCTCGAAACTCCGGGGGGAAACCCTCGAGGGTGCACTTGTCTTCAAATTCGAGGCCGGAATTGCGCGGCAGGGGCTCAACCTTTACACGGGCACTTCCAAACATGCGCTTGTCTTCGTGCTCTCGGTCGAAGACGGCCTTCTCCTCACTCACCGTCGTGATGGTCTCTTTGAAAACCACATGGGGCTTGCCCACCCGAGTCTCAAGGCCGAATTGACGCTTCAATCGGTCCACGATGACTTCCAGGTGCAGCTCTCCCATACCTCGCACAAGCTGTTCCCCGGTTCCCGGGTCGTCGTAGCTTTGGAAGGTGGGATCTTCATCGGAGAGCCTCGCCAGCGCTTCGTCGAGTTTTTCTTTGTCCGCTGTGGTCATCGCTTCGATGGCCTGGGAGATAACCGGCTCCATCCCTTCGATGGTTTCAAGCAGCAAGGGGGCCGAACGGTCTGTGAGGGTATCTCCGGTCATGGACTTCTTCAGTCCCAACACCCCGACGATGTTTCCCGCCTCGATGGTCTCCAGGCGCTTTCTCTGGTTTGCGTGCATGATGAAAATTCGAGACACCTTCTCGTCGAATTCACGGGTTGCGTTGTATACCGCTGAGCCGGCTTTGAGTTTGCCTGAGTAGATTCTGAGGAACACCATGCGGCGCCCGTCTTCCATCACCATGACCTTGAAAACAAGGGCGCAAAACGGTCCTTCCACGGCCAGCTCTCGCTCTTCCATCTCTCCGGTCTTGGGGTTCTTTCCGTGGTATGTGCCGAAGTCGTCGGGGGAGGGGAGGAACCTTGGAATGGCGTTCAAAATCGGGAGCACCCCTCGGTTCTTCAGGGAGCTTCCCAACATCACCGGGACGATTTTGCAACCCACGGTGCCTTCACGAACGACCTCAAGGATGAGCTCATTGGGTACTGGCTCTCCTTCCAGGAAGAGCATGGCGATGTCGTCGCTGATGTCGGACAGTTTTTCCAGCATCGAGGCTCGACCACTAACGGCCGCTTCCTGCAGATTCTCTGGAATGTCCGTTATCTCCACGAGGGCCGGATCCGTGCCGTCCCACGTCATGGCCTTCATTTCGATGAGGTCCACAACCCCCACATGTCCTCCCTCTTCCCCGATGGGAATCTGGAGAGGGACAATGCCCCAGCGGTCTCCGAAGTGGTCCTCCAGAGACTTCACCGAGCGCTCGAAGGAGGCGCCCATCTTGTCCATCTTGTTTACGAACACCAGCCGGGGCACGTTGAAACGGTCCGCCTGAGTCCAGACGGTCTCCGTTTGCGGCTCCACTCCAGCCACGGCATCCAGAACCGTGATGACCCCGTCTAAGACTCGAAGGCTTCGCTCCACTTCCATGGTGAAGTCCACGTGCCCCGGAGTGTCGATGAGGTGCACCTCAACGTTCTCCCATTCGAAGGTGGTCACGGCCGATGTGATGGTGATGCCCCGCTCCTGCTCTTGAGGCATCCAGTCCATGGCAGCTTGCCCTTCATGGACTTCCCCCATTCGATGGATTCTGCCCGTGATGAACAGGAGGCGTTCGGTGAGTGTGGTCTTGCCCGCGTCAATGTGGGCCATAATCCCGATGTTTCGAATACGACCCAGGGATTTCTTCTTGTCCTTCGCCATCTGGCCTCCTACAGCCTCTCAAAAAAATCACCCAATTCAAGCACAACGGGCGCTTAACGTCAACTCATTCCATGTTTCAAAAGCTGGCGTTTGCAAGGTGGATGTGCTAGCATGGACCCCTTTTCCATTGGGAGGAGACGACCGATGTTGATGTACGAACTGATCAAGTCGAAACGGGACGGCCAGCGTCTCGGCGGCGGCGCTCAAGGCCGGCGCGGCCAGCCTGGGCCTG
>CALFHQ010000246.1 GCA_937876385.1 uncultured Pseudomonadota bacterium | reverse complement strand
CGTTCTTGAATCTCCGTGGGGAAGCGATGCGCTTTTCGTGGACAAGTCGGCCCAATACCAGTTGGACGAGGACGGAATGGACATTATCGGGAACCGACTCACCGCTGCCGACCTGGACGGAGACGGCTACCCCGACCTCATCATCCACATGACCGGCTCCAACGACCGGGACGATCCTGCAGCGGGCACCTTCAAGCGACGGATTTTGATGAACCGAGCCGATGGAAATGGCGGGCGGACTTTTGAAGATTTCACCGTGGCTTCCAAGTACGGCACCATCCCCGGCACCGAGGAATTGGGTCGAGCCGCACACCTGGCCATATTTGCTGACGTGGACAACGACGGGGATTTGGATGCCTTTTCGGGCACTTACTCCGACAAGAACAACGAAACGAAGATCCCCGACCGCTCCATCATTCTGTTGAACGACGGCAACGGTGTGTTTACCCCAGTTGAAAACAGCGGCGTCTCCCCCGAGGAAGAGTGGACCACGACTTCGGCAGCGTTCCTGGACTACAACAACGATGGAAATGTGGACTTGTGGGTGGGGAACTTCTACGTGGTGTATGGCTACCTTCCAGGTCTCCAGGATCGCCTGTACAAAGGCAACGGAGACGGCACGTTCACCGACGTGACGTACGAAAGTGGGCTGGGCACCACCGACGGCAACTATTCCGCCGCGACCAACCACAGACCGACCTACGGGGTCACCAGTTGCGATGTGGATGGGGATGGAGACATGGATCTCCTCCAAAGCTCCTACGGTCGCCAGTTCAACATGCTGTGGCTCAACGATGGCAAGGGACTTTTCATCGAAGCGTCCCAGGCAACTGGATACAACGCCGACGACAACATGGACTACTCCGACAACCAGTTCTATGGATGCTACTGCCAAAGCAATCCAGACGTTGTGTGCGACCCGGAGCCGGGTCCTGTGTACATCCAGTGCAGTGGCAACTACTGGGGCTCTGACGACGACAAGCCGTACCGCAACGGCGGCAACACCTTCTCGACCCTGTGTGCAGACCTCGACGGAGACCTCGACATGGATGTCTTCAATGCAGAGATTGTCCACTGGCACATCGGGCAGTCCTCGGACCCCAGCCAGATTCTCGTCAACACCCCGGCACAAAATCCCTACCGATTCGTCTTCGAACGCCCGGGAAGAGAAGCCACTGGAATGGTTCGCCCTCGGGAGGGCTCCTGGAACGAGGGAGACATCTACATCACCGCATTTGATGGAGACAACGACGGTGTCATGGACATCTTCCTTCCTTCGTCGGATTACCCTGGAACCCACGGCTGGTACTTCCGGGGGCTGGGAGAGAGCACCGGTTCCCCGGAGTGGCGGTACGGCG
>CALFHQ010000245.1 GCA_937876385.1 uncultured Pseudomonadota bacterium | reverse complement strand
AGCGTGGCAACCAACCTCATCGGGGTGGCCATGTTGCTCCTTTACCCCGGCTATTGGTGGGGAGTTGCTGCTGCTTTGTTGGTGAATTTGGGGCTCATTCTCGACAACATGGATGGGACTCTGGCTCGCTATCGAGATTCCAGTTCGTACCTCGGCTACTACATGGACAAGGCCCTCGACAACGTGTGTCTGGCAGCACTGTTTGTCGCCATTGCGCTTCGCACATTTTGGAAAACGGGCAATGAATGGGATCTGGCCCTTCCCCTCATCGGGTACGCCGGAGCGTCCGTGGCTGCCTATACGAAGTGGGTGGCCAGCAAGGTGGAGACCGACATGGAGTTGGTGGGACGTTTGAAGGGGGGAACCCTCGAAGAGTTCGCAAAGCGGCGAGCTCAGCAGAACCCCGTCATTCCGCCGCCGGAGCGCTCATTGGGTGACTGGATGCGCTTCCTGTTCGATGCGGTGAAGTCCATCCTGCTCTTCAACGAAGTCGACATCTTCTTCTTCTTCTTGCTGGCCGTGGTCCTGGACATGGACTGGATCTTTACCCAGGTGATGTCCCCGCTGTACGCACTGGGAATGGTCATCGGCCCCGCACTGTTCTTCGTTCAACTTAGAAAAAGCGCTCGAAAATGGGGATTGAACTAGGGAAACGGCACCAGGCGGGGACTACCACTGCATCTCTTCTCGCTCGCCAAAGAACTTGCCCGTGGGACCGTCGGGAGGCAGCGTAGCGGCCCAGACGATCGTGTCCGCCCCTTCCTCAACCGTCTTCATCGCTTGAGGCCCGCCCATGTCTGTACGAACCCAACCAGGGCACACTGAATTCACCAGAATCTGCCGATTGCTCAACTGGGCAGCCAAGGTTGCGGTCAATGCGTTTAGGGCTGTCTTTGAGATTCGATAGGCCGGATAACCGGCACCCATGTCCGAGAGCTGACCCATTCGGCTGGAAACATTGACGATGCGGCCCCCCGAACGAAGATAAGGTGCCAGCAGGCGAGTGACTCGGAAGGCACCAACCAGGTTGGTTTCCAACGCCTCCATCAGGCATGCTTCCGAGGATGACAAGACCCCCTTTGCGCCGCTCTCACGATCGGGCATCACCCCGGCGTTGTTCACCAGGATGTCGAATTGGCGAAACTCTCGATTGATGAGGTCAGCCACAGCTTCGACATCCTCCACCTTCGTCACGTCAAGAGCCACAGCCGTGCCGTTAAACCCCTCGCTCTCCAGTCGGCGGACCGTGTCTTGAGACTTCTCCAGCGTGCGGGCGCCGGCCACGATGAAGTAGCCGCGCCGACCCAACTGCCGAGCTGTCTCATAACCCAATCCTCGATTGGCCCCCGTAATCACTGCTATCCCCTTGCTGAACGTCATGTCGCAAACCCCTCAAACTGATCGCTAGATTTCGGTAAACAAGTTGTTGATTCTCCAGGTCGGAATCAAGGGGGAAATGAACCCGGATTGACTCCAGGGGAGGCCGACGAGCTAGCCCTCCTCGCACTTCCCCTTTTCGGCGCCGGAACCACCCTGGTGACAATCGTACCGAATCGAGGGGAGGGGGGAACCCTCCCCGAAAAGAACCTCCAGGAAGTTGCGGTATCCAGAGAGAAGAGGCCACGGCTCCTTAGCGCTGGTCAAAGGAGCCCAGGTTCCGGTATCCACAAAGACAGCTCCCGGCTCCACGGGCAGGATCCGAGGGGTGTGCGAATGCCCGAAGGTGACCACTGGAACTTTCAAGGCTTTCCCGAGGCACTTGGCGTAGTTGGCCACCCCCGATTCAGCGCTGAACACCGTCTCCCCTTGCACCACCGCTTCATAAATGAAGTAGATAAGGGGAAAACAGGTCAAAGGAACCATCAACTTAATCCACAGTGGGATGGGGACCAGCGCCAAGGCGACGGTTCCACCTGTCATCAACACCGCCATCACCAACCGGTCGATCCAGAACTCTCGCACGATGCGGAACGCACGATCCGTAATGGGGGCGCGCTGAAGTTGTTGGATTGCTTGAAATTGCTCCGGCGTCAACGCGGACTTCTCGCCGTAGCGACGGAGGCGGTCCTCGTAGCCCGTGGGCGGCTTTCGCAATCTGCGCTTGGTTCCCATCAGTCGAGAGAGCGCCAGAATGCTCCCCCAGAACCAACTGGACACCAGATTGTGACGAGTGAAGGCGTAGTACCGAAACCAGTGAACCGCGTAGCTGAACATGTTCAAAATGTAGTGCGTCGCATGGGGGTTGAAGTAGCCCATTCCGCTCATCAAAAGGCGATTCGAGATGTTCCCCATGGGCATCGCCAGTTCGGTCTCTCCACGACGGACAACCACTGGTTCCAGGATGTAGCGAAACGAGTTGTAGTAGTCGTACTGTTGGCCGTGCTCGGCGTACAACTTGCCCGGGACGTAGAAGAACCAAGGCTCAAACTGGAGTTCTGAACGGTCGAAGGACAAACCCGCCGCAGATGCAGCCGCTTCGAGGCGCTCAAGGAACACCTCCCGGACCAGAGAGAAGTGAAGCTCTCTGTCGTGGTTGCCCAGAACATAGACGATCCGGTGTCCTGCGGCCGAAAGGCGCACGAGACAGGCAAGCACCGACTCATGGCAATCAAGAATCCGCTCCATCTTCCAGGCCGATTTCTCAGGTGTCGGGCGCAATCCGCGCTTCTTCTCCCCTCGAGTTACTTTGAACGACGCATCTCGAGGCCAGGCCGTCACGAGATCGAAATCGAAGATGTCTCCGTTCAACACCAGCGTCCCCTCGTCACCCTCGGCGAGGGAACCCAGGAAGTCGTCGATGAGGGAAACCAACGCTTCGTCCGGCAGGTATCGAGAGGATTTGTAGTACTTCCAACCCTTTGGGTTGTCCTCGATGTCCGATAAGTGAATGTCCGACACCACCAGGTAGCGCTGCGCCATGGATCGAACCCCGCTAGAAGCAGTCAACGACTGTGAACTCATAGCTGATGGGAGGGGACACGTTCTGTATGGAAACCTGGTAGCTCTTCCCCACCTTCATCGCCCAACCCTGCGGAACGAAGCGCAAAGCCCACGTGGATCCGAAATACGGTTCCAACAGGTACGTCGCAACGGGACGTTCCAACCCGTCTTCCAAAACCTGGGCAACCCCCGCCGACAGATCGACGGTGTCACTCTGCACGCTCCACCCGGTCTCATCCAGCGAACTCCACCATACCTTCTCTGGATAGGCAGCTTCGTAGGGGAAATCTCCTGGAGGAG
>CALFHQ010000244.1 GCA_937876385.1 uncultured Pseudomonadota bacterium | reverse complement strand
GCCGAGACAAGCGCCCCCTCGTGGAATTCCAGATTGACGCCTTTTTTAACTTCAACCCGGACGTCGGAATGAAGGAAGAATCCAAGGCCGCCGGGAAGAAGGAAGATGCAGCAAAAGAGAAAAAGAAGTAGCTCCCGCAGGGCACAGCCTGCCAATGAACGGGGTATCTGTAATGGCCATTGATGCGCAAACAATCAAGAATTTGCCGCCACAGCACAAGCTGCTGATAGGCTTTCTTTTCCTGGGTGTCGTTGCCGGGTTGTTCTACTACCTGGTCATCAGCGGCATCGACGAGAAGATCGCCCAGCAGAGAGCGATGCAGAATCAGGCCAAGAAGGTTCTCAGTGAGGTCAAGGACTTCCAGGGAGAAGCCCAGAAGGCCCAATTGCAGGAGAAGCAGGCCCGTCTCAAGCGGAAAATTGCGCGAAACAAGGAACTCATTCCGGTAGAGGATGACCTCCACGGGCTCATGTCGACCCTCCTGGAAGACGCGGAAGCGGCGGGACTCAAGGTCGTTGCCAAGGAACAACTGGAGAAGGAATTCTTTGACAACTACTATGCTTTGCCGGTGAAGTTCGAGGTCAAGGGTTCCTATCTTGAACTGGTGAAATTCTTGAAGCTCGTCTCCGGGGTGAAGATGACCCTGCCGGGCGACAAGGGACTGCCCGAAGCGGTGGCCTTTGAAGCACAAAACGGTGAGTCCGGAAAACGACTCATCAACGTCGCCGAATTGACCGTGGAAGTAGACCGAAAAGCAATCCGCAGTCGAGAGCGAAAAGGGGACAAGTCCTTCACCGGCGCCAAAGTCGCCGCTTCTCGTTCAGAACTCGTGGCAACGTTTGTTGCCAAAGGGTTCGTCTATCCCGAGAAGAAGGAAGGAGATGCACCCGTAGCCGGTGACAAGAAGAAAAGAAGGAAGAAGAAATAGGTGGGCCATGAAGACCTTGATTAGACGGCTATCCAGAATCCTCCCGTTGCTCGCCGTTATCGGTCTGGCAACGCCCCTTGCCGGCTGCGGCGATGAACCACAAAAGGAGAAGCCGCAGCGCAAGGCTTCCACCAAGAAGGCGGCCAAGAAGTCGACCAACGCAGAGGAAGAGGAGAGAACGTTCAAGGCCAAGAAGGAGTGGGACGCAATCCGCCCCTACTTCCTCGGTACAAATGGCTATGTCGAACGTCTGGAGCGAAAGATCAACTCGGCAGCCGTCGCCTACCAGTATAAGGACGCCTTCGCCTCCAACGTAGAGAAGTACTTCCCCACCGAGACCGAAGTGGTCAAGGGGAAGGTGGTCAGCACAAAAACCAAGCTCCTCACCGGAAAGGCGAAAGGGGCCGCTACCGAGAAGACAGACGAAGAAAAGACCATCGAATCGATCCTGGCTGGAATCCTTCCCCCGGATGCGAAGAAGAAGGGGAAGGGCGCCGTCCTCGACGGACCGCCCGCAACCCCTCTGACCGCCGAACCTCTGGACAAGTATACGTTCACCATGATCCTCACAGGAGTGGCCAGTCCGACGGCTGTGGTGGATACCCCCGATGGGCAGAGCCTTGAGGTGAAGCGGAACGACAAGATTGGCTCAGAGGGTGGGTACGTCGAGGACATCCTAAAGCAAAAGATCCTCATTCGCTTGCCGGATAACCCCAAGCTCGTAGAGATTTCCCTTTCCCCGGGAATGCTCTCGGAATCCCTCCTCCGCAATATGCCGTGACCCTGAAGCTCCTTGGAACTCACTTCTTCCATTCCTAGATTGTTCCTAACGTTTACAAAGCACCGCTGGCTTTGTACAGTAGTCACAATGGACTGAATCCTCATTCGAATGCTGCGCCGTGACGGAGGCTCCAATGGCAGAATCTCGATCGTTCGTCAAAGAAATCGCCAAACTACAAGACATGAAAGAGTTCAAAGAGCTGCACTGGCAGGGGGACTTTGAAGAATATCTCCAACTGGTGAAGGAGAATCCCAAGGCGATCCGAACAGCCTTCCAGCGGCTCTATGACATGATCATGTCCTACGGCTACGAGGAATATACCGAGGCGAAGAAGAAGATCGTCCATTACTCCTTCTTCGACGACCCCGTCCACAGTGGAAAGGACGCCATCTTTGGATTGGATATCTCCATCATGAAGCTGGTCAACGTCCTCAAGGCAGCGGCCTACCGGTACGGGCCGGAGAAACGAATCCTCCTCCTTCACGGGCCTGTGGGTAGCTCCAAGAGTACCATCGTCCGCCTCATGAAAAAGGGGCTTGAGGATTACTCTCGAACACCGGAAGGGGCGCTCTACACGCTGGAGTGGGACATGCCCGACGGAGAGGTGATCCCTTGTCCGGTGAACGAAGAACCCCTCCACCTGATCCCCCTCGAGTGGCGAGTGAAGATCCTGGAGGAACTCGGACTGGCGCAGGTGGAATATCCCCTGGCCGTGGACAAAGACCTGTGCCCTGTGTGTCGGTACAACCACGGAACCCTCATGGAACTCTACGAGGGGGACTGGGAGAAAATGGTCAAACACGTTCGGGTCAAGAGAGTGGTCTTCTCCGAGCAGGACCGAATCGGCATCGGCACGTTCCAGCCCAAGGACGAGAAGAATCAGGATTCCACGGAGCTGACTGGGGATATCAACTACCGGAAGATCGCCATTTACGGGTCCGACTCCGATCCCAGGGCCTTCAACTTCGACGGTGAATTCTGCATCGCCAACCGCGGGCTCATCGAGTTCGTGGAGGTGCTGAAGCTGGACGTGGCCTTCCTTTACGATCTCCTGGGGGCCAGCCAGGAGCAGATGATCAAACCCAAGAAGTTCGCCCAGACCTCCATCGACGAAGTCATCATCGGGCACACCAACGAGCCCGAGTTCCGCAAGCTCCAGAGCAACGAGTTCATGGAAGCGCTGCGGGATCGAACTGTGAAGATCGATATTCCGTACATCACCCGATTCCAGCATGAAAAGCGAATCTACGAGAAGGACTTCTCCGGGGCCAAAGTGGAGAAGATTCACGTCGCCCCCCACACCCTCGAGGTGGCAGCACTGTGGGCCGTCTTGACTCGATTGACCGAACCCAAGAAGCACAAGGTCAATGTGCTCCAGAAGGCAAAGCTCTACGACGGAAGAATGATCCCCGGGTTCACCGAAGACACAGTCAAGGAGCTGCGCAAAGAGTCGGAGCGAGAAGGAATGGAGGGGATCTCTCCCCGCTACATCCAAGACAAAATCTCCGAAGCGCTGGCCTCAGAGGATGCCGGCAGCATGATCAACCCCTTTATCGTGATGAACCGGCTCGAAAGTGGCTTGAAGCATCACAGCCTGGTCTCTTCTGAGGAACAGCGAACTCGCTTCAAGGAGCTGCTGTCGGTGGTGAAGGAAGAGTACGAAGACATCATCAAGGACGAGGTCAGACGGGCCATCTCCGCTGACGACGATGCCATTGCGCGCCTCTGCTCCAACTACATCGACAACGTCAAGGCCTACACCCAGAAGGAGAAGGTCAGAAACAAGTACACCGGACAGAACGAAGAGCCCGACGAACGACTGATGCGCTCCATCGAGGAGAAGGTCGGAATTCCCGAAAACCGAAAGGACGACTTCCGGCGGGAAATCATGAACTTCATCGGCGCCCTGGCGCTGGAAGGAAAGACCTTCGACTACCGAACCAACGAGCGACTCCGCCGAGCCCTCGAACTCAAGCTCTTTGAGGACCAGAAGGACTCCATCAAGCTCGCATCCCTGGTCTCGTCTGTGGTGGACAAGAAGACCCAGGAGAAAATCGACATCGTCAAGAATCGACTGATTCGCAACTTTGGCTACAACGAGGAGTCGGCAACCGACGTGCTCAACTACGTCGCAAGTATTTTCGCTCGGGGAGACCAGAAGGACGGATGAGCTAGCAGCAACCGGAGCAACTGACCATGTCCATTCAAAACGTCGAAAAAGACCATTCTCGATTCCGGGAAATCGTCAAGGGAGCCGTCAGGAAGAACCTGAAGCGGTACGTCTCTCAAGGCGAAATCCTCGGGAAAGAGGGGGGAAAGACGGTGAAGATCCCCATCCCCGAAATCGAGATTCCCCGTTTCAAGTTCAAAGGAGACGGGGAAAGCGGTGTGGGACAAGGAGAAGGGGAAGAGGGAGATACCCTGGGGCAGGGGCCGCCCCAGCCAGGCTCGGGAGAAGCAGGAGACCAGCCGGGAGAACATGAACTCGAAGCCGAAGTCACCTTAGATGAGCTGGCGCAGATTCTCGGAGACGAACTCGAACTGCCGAAGATTCAGCCCAAAGGCACCGCCTCTCTCAAGGTGGAAAAGCACCGATTGTCCGGGGTATCCAAGGTCGGCCCCGAATCCCTCAGGCACTTCCGACGGTCTTTTCGGGAAGCCCTGAAACGGCAAATCGCTTCGGGACTCTACAACCCCAACGACCCCAACATCATCATCACCCGAGATGACAAGCGCTACCGAAGCTTCAAACCGCAGATGTCTCAGGAGTCCAACGCCGTCATCATCTACATGATGGACGTCTCTGGAAGCATGGGGGACGAACAGAAGGAAATCGTTCGAATCGAGTCCTTCTGGATCGACGCATGGCTTCGACACAACTACAAAGGGATCCAGTCCCGGTACATCATCCACGACGCCAAAGCGAGGGAAGTGGACCGGGATACCTTCTTCCGCACTCGGGAAAGCGGAGGAACGATGATATCCACTGCATACAGCCTGTGTGCAGACATCATCGACACCGAATACCCCGTGGAAGATTGGAACATCTACCCGTTCCATTTCTCGGACGGGGACAACTGGTCCACAGACGACACCAAACGCTGTATGCAGATTCTCAACGATGTGCTGCTGCCGAAGTCCAACATGTTCTGTTACGGACAAGTAAAGAGCCCCTACGGCTCCGGGCAGTTCATCAAAGACCTTGTCGCCTCCTTTCCCGACGAGGAAGGGATGATCCTCTCCGAAATCGAAGACAAGGACGGCATCGTGGAATCCATTCGAACGTTCTTCAAGAAGGGGAAATAGCAATGTCTCTGCCCCTCTACCTTTGGAAGATTCGAGAAGACATTCGCAAACACGCTGTAGACTATGGACTCGACTTCTTTGAAGTCGTCTACGAGCTCGTCAGCAATGAAAAAGTGAACGAAATCGCGGCGTACGGCGGTTTCCCCGTTCGCTACCCCCACTGGCGATTCGGAATGGAATACGAACGCCTGGCCAAAAGCCACATGTACGGACTTCACAAGATCTATGAGATGGTGATCAACAACGACCCCTGCTACGCATACCTCGTGGACGGCTCGGCGGTGGTCGACTACAAACTCATCATGGCTCATGTCTACGCACACTCCGATTTCTTCAAGAACAATATGTGGTTCGACCACACCAACCGGAAGATGATGGACGAAATGGCCAACCACGCCACCCGCGTGCGACGCTATATCGACCGATACGGAATCAACCGGGTGGAGCGATTCGTCGACGCCTGCCTTAGTATCGACAACCTCATCGACTATCACTTCCCGGAACGGGCCTCTCGCAAATCCCAGGATGCAGAGGAGACCGGAGACCACCGCTTCTCAGTCAAAACTCCGGACTACCTCGAGTCCTTCATGTACCCGGAAGACTATGTAGCCGATCAGAAGCGTCGAAAGAAGAAGGAGACCCAACGCCAAAAGCGTGTGCCCAGCCACCCTGAGAAGGACGTGATGTATTTCCTCGTGGAGCACGCCCCCCTGGAAAGTTGGGAGCGAGATGTGCTCTCCATGCTCCGGGAGGAGTCCCTCTATTTCGCTCCCCAGGGACAGACCAAAATCATGAACGAAGGGTGGGCTGCCTACTGGCACTCCAAGATCCTGACACAGAAGGCGCTGGATTCTTCGGAAATCATCGATTTTGCGGACCACCACTCCCAGACTGTGGCAACGTACGGCCGCAATCTGAACCCGTACAAACTGGGAGTAGAGCTGTTTAGAGACATCGAAGACCGCTGGAACAAAGGCCGAATTGGGAAAGAGTACGAAGAGTGCAACGACGCCAAACACAAGAAAATGTGGGACCGGGGACTCGGCCTGGGGCGAGAGAAGATCTTCGAGATTCGCCGCATCTACAACGATGTGGCCTTCCTCGATGAATTCCTCACCCCCGAGTTCTGCATCGAAAACAAGCTGTTCACCTGGCTCTACAAACAACAGTTCAATCGGGTGGTCATCGACTCACGAGACTTCGAGCAGGTCAAGGGGCAGATACTCAAACAAATCACCAACTTCGGCAATCCACGAATCTCGGTCTTCGATTCCAACTTCCAGAACCGGGGGGAGCTCCTCTTGACCCACACCTTCGAAGGGGAAGACCTGGACCAGAAGTACGCAAATGATGTGCTCAGAAACATCGCAACTATCTGGAGAAGGCCAGCACACATTCATACCGTCTTTGGCAACGAATCCCAGCTTTGGACTCACAACGGCAAAGAGTTCTCAACCAAGGCATACGTCCTGTCCGAACCGGAAGCGGAAAGCGATGAAGATGACAATTCCTGAGCGACCCTCGGCGGCCAGCGGCCGCACCTCGGTGGTCCTTCTTCTTGCCTCTCTGGCGCTTGTGGCCTGCGCACCAGCGGTGGTCGCGCCCGTCGCCATGCAGAAAATGCACCCCCTGGGAGAAGAGGAACTGCAGCACCGCTTCCCGTCTTATCAAGGGGGGCTTTTTCGCCCAGCCGGAGGGTCCGAAGACTCCCCTGGC
>CALFHQ010000243.1 GCA_937876385.1 uncultured Pseudomonadota bacterium | reverse complement strand
CCAACCGGACCTTCCTGGATGGCGAGATGATCACCCCCAATGTGGTTGCCTTTCCCGTCATGCCCAGCCAGAAATATGCTTCTTTGGATGAGTTGCATCGCGCCGGAAAAGATTCCGCCTTCGTGAAGGATTGGATGATGGGTTTGCTCGATTACGTGGAGCAGAATCGAGTGGTGCGACTCTGGTACAGCCATCCCTACGACATTCCACTCTACCTTGACGTCATGAAGGCCTTTGTGAAAAGCGCCGAAGAACGCCAGGAGACCGGCACCATCACCGTGCGAGCCATGTCGGATTACGCCGACTTCCTTCAGAAGGTGCTTCGAGTGGGGCAAGGGTATCGGCAAGACGACCGGGGAGGATTCACGGCAACTTTCCAGGGAGGAGAAGGGCTCGAAGAGGTCTGTGTCGCAATCCCGAAAAAGCGATTTGAAGTCCCCGAGGCGCAATCGTACCGTGTTCAAGAAGACGAATTGTATCTGTACCTTTGCTTCGATGGGGAATCCGATGTGGTGGATCTGGAACTGGTTCCTCGCTAGCGCATTGTTGCTGGGAGCCACCGCATGCTGTGGGTTGTGTCCCACCCTCTCAAAGGAGGGCCGGAGGTTGCAGCAAGCCAAGCGATACGATCATTGGGACTCCCAATTCCCGAACACCGTAGAGGGCAACGGAAGCCTGCACCCCGCCGTCAAAATCATGGGCTACTACGGAGTCAGCGCCGACATGGACCGATTCTGGGTGCGCCCGTATATTGTCAATCTGTACTGCTTCGAGTTGTTGGAATACCCCGCCATGCGGCCGGTAGTCAGAGACTATCTGGAGTGGTACATGGCACGCCTCAATGACCGAGACCTGTACGGAATCTCCGGTACCCTCTACGACCTCTTTGTCACCCGAGATGGCGGGGAAGAGTGGACCGGCGAGTACGACTCGGCGGATTCCTACGGGGCAACCCTGTTGAGCCTCATTCGACGCTATGTGGACGTCACTGGGGACCGCTCTTTGGCCGACGAACACCGAAAGCAGATGGAGACCATCGGAGACATGATCCTGGGACTCCAGGACTTAGACGGCCTGACCTATGTATGGCCGGGCCACGACTCGAAGTACCTGATGGACAACTGCGAAGTATACATGGGGTTGCGAGATTTTGCGGCCTTGCGTCAGTCCCTCTGGGACATTCGAGACGGCCGTTTTGCGCAAGCGGCCGCTCGGGTTCGAGGGGGAATTTTGCGCCAACTGTTTGAGCCTGTATCGTTGATGTTCTACTACGGTCTCGACCGGGACGGAACCCGATACGAGTCTTCGTGGTCGAAGATGTATCCCGACTCCATCGGCCAGTACTATCCCATCGCCTACGAGGTCATCGATCCGGGTACTCCACTGGCTCGCTGGCTCTGGGGGCAGTTCGATGCCCGCTGGAAACCCGGCGGTTTGGACTCGGAGGACCAGCGATTGGTTGCACGGATGGCGAGAAAGAGAATGATTCACGCTCTGGATTCAGACACCACAGGAGCACCATGAGAAGACCGATTGGATGGTTGCTGTTTGCAATAATGGTGATGGGGTTTGCTGTGTCCCCGGCGCAAGCAGACGAGACACCTTACGAGGACACCTGGAAATACAGGGCAGAAGGTTCTCTGGCTTTCGAAGGGTTGACCAACAACTATGGGTTCTGGGAAGGGGTGGACACCAAACTGTACGCTCGAATCAATCGCAAAGTCACGTTGTTCGGGAATGCCATCTTCTGGGACCGAGAGGCACAGCTTTCTGGACTGGCAGGAGTCGGCGCATACATCGAGTGGCTCTCCTTTCTCTACACTTACACCTCGGTTTATGGCGGCACCAACGACCCTTACAATCCGCTGATTCGGGTGGATCACGATTTCAACTTCAAAGTCGGCAAGGATGGCTTTGTCGTGTTGACCCTCGGCGCCATGTACCTGAAGTACCACTCAGAGCACTGGGACATCGCTCCTTACGCCGGGGTCTCAGCCTATCTGGGACCCTTCGTTCTGGGGTACAGGCTTATTGTGAATATCTCCAATCCGGACGCCGTGGTGGGGTTGTCGCACCTGGCCACCCTGGACTATGGAACGGAGGGGGACCACAGCAGTTACCTCGCTGTGAACTACGGAAAATCAGCGTACAGCGCCACCTACCTGACCACCCCCCAGGAGATTCGACAGAACTCCCTTCGAGTGGGGGTGGGGCATCGCCATTGGATCAAGAACAACTGGGGGCTGTTTGGTGAGTTGAACTTCCTCTGGTTGGAGCAGTCCTACGAGAAGTTCGGCGGCATGTTCGGAGTCTTCTTCACCTGGGGACACCTGCCCTACGCCGAAGAATAGGGTCTCCTCTCAATTCAGTTCTCCACCAACAATTCCACATCCTTTCTGGGTTCGTTCTTCTGGTTGTCCCAGTATGGAGACATGCGCCGCAAAGCCGCAACGACCTTGGGGAAGACCTCGATGACGTGGTCTATGTCCTCTACGGTGTTGTATCGGCTGAAGCTGAAGCGTACCGACCCGTGCTTGGCAGTGAAGGGAACCTTCATGGCAGTAAGAACGTGGGAGGGGTCCAGCGACCCCGAGGTGCAAGCAGAGCCGGACGAGGCGGCGATGCCGTAGGAATCAAGCTGATACAAGATCCCTTCGCCTTCGATGAAGTGGCAGGCAACGTTGAGGGTGTTGGGGAGCCGAGGTGCCCCAGCGCCGTTAATCTCCACCCAGGGAATGGTGTTCTTGATAGCGGCCTCCAGGCGATCCCGAAGGGAGCGAACTCGAGTGTCCTCTTCCTCTATGTTCGCCATGGCCAGCTCTACCGCTTTGGCCATTCCAACGATGTACGGGACGTTTTCGGTTCCCCCACGGCGATTGCTCTCCTGATGGCCCCCGATGAGGAACGGGCGACAGGGGGTGCCTCGGCGAATGAACAGGCCGCCCACCCCTTTGGGGGCGTGGAGCTTGTGCCCTGAGAACGAGAGCAAGTCCACGTCCTTGAACTCCCCCGACAGGTCGATGGGGAGTTTGCCCACGGACTGCGTGGCGTCGGTGTGGAAGACGATTGAGGGGTCTGTCTCCTTTGTAATACGAGCCAACTCTGCAATGGGAAAAATGACCCCGGTTTCGTTGTTGGCGTGCATCACGGTGACCAGAAGCGTGTCAGGGCGCAGCGCTTTGATAAACTCAACTGGATCCATTTCACCCGACTCGTTCACAGGGAGGTAGGTGACCTCAAGCCCCTGTCGTTCCAGGTTCTTGCAGACCTCGAGGACTGCGGGATGTTCCACCGACGAGGTGATGATGTGCTTTCTCTTCGGGTTGGCGTGGACCGTTCCAAAGATGGCTGCGTTGTTGCTTTCTGTGGCGCAGGACGTGAACAGAAGCTGTGTCGGTGGACCCATCTTCAGGGCTTTGGCGATGGTCTTTCTGCTCTCTTCGATTGCCGATTGAGGGACCTGAGCCAACTCGTACATCGAGGAGGGGTTGTGCCAATGAGTCGTCAAATAGGGAAGAAGAGATTCGATAACTTCGGGGGAGACCCTCGTGGTCGCGTTGTTGTCTGCGTATACGTTCTTCATTGAAAATTCCTCCCGCTCCGTTCCCGAACTCGTGCCCGTTGCGTCAGGAACTCGTGTTTCGGGGTCACGCTAGATGGCAATGACTCGGATGGTTGGGTCCACTTCTTCCTTCAGGGTCGTCTCGACGGCCAGCTTCAGGGTGATACCCGCACCGACGCAGCCTGCGCAGGCTCCAGCCAGCTTGACATAGACCATTCGATCTTTGATGTCGACAATCTCGATGTCCCCGCCGTCCCGCTGGAGCATGGGACGTACGGAATGCTCTATGCTGCTCTCGACCTTCTTTGCGAACTGGTAGGGAGAGAGCAGGGCCGGGTCTTCAGTCTTCTGTGCGGCTACCGGTGCTGAGACCGGTGCACCACCGGGCTCTTCGACGGCGCCCTCGGCGGGCTCGCTCCATGCGTCGTCCAGGACATCCTGGATGCCACCTGGGGTATGGTGGCAA
>CALFHQ010000242.1 GCA_937876385.1 uncultured Pseudomonadota bacterium | reverse complement strand
AGGTTCTTCCTTCATGCAGCACATCTGATTTCCGCATCCAGCGGTGTACACCGCCACGAAATCGCCGGTGCATTCGTCCATGCACACCCCGCCCCCTTCCACACAGGAGTTCTCTACAATGTCGGGCTCCACGGAGTCAGGCTCCACGGAATCGGGCAAGGTCGAATCCGGTTGCGTGGAGTCCGCAACAGAATCTGCGACGGAATCCTCGGTGTGAACGTCCCCGGAAGCGTCTTGGGTGGACTGGTCTTGACCATCCACATCAAAAATCGGGATCTTCGTTTGGAAGGAACAAGCCGCAGTCATCCACAAGATTCCCAACCCCAACACCAACATTCGGACACGAAGCATAGCTCCCCCATTCCGGGTCAATTTACCGGACTTTTCCATTTCGCCGGGCACAGACTATCAGGTACTCGTTGCATCGATTGTACGAGAAAGGCTGTTTGGAACCAAGGGAAGGAGTGGCCTTTTGCAGCGCCAGTCCTTCGGCGATGGAACGAAGACCGCGGCGGCAGGGGTTCTCAGGGATATGCGGGTTTCTGAACAAAGACCCCATAGTGGTCTGAGAGGGGCAAATTCTCTACATCGAGCCCCGTGGGGGTGTTCACGGCGGCATCAAAGATTCGCCTGGTTTCTTCCTGATAGCGACTCCTGGGAAAGTTCATCAGGAGGATATGGTCGAGGAGCTTGTTCCCTTCCTCTTTCACCAGTTCGTTTGTCGAACAGAAGGTGCACTGAGGAGGCGCCAAGTCGAGATAGGGTGCCTGCCACCCGGCATCCAGGAGCATCTGGAAATGTTCGGGGAACTCTCCCTGGACGTCGTCCAGCTTGGGTCCACAGTTGAAATCTCCGGCAAGGACTGTGGGAACGCCCCGAGACATTCGGGCTGTGTACTCGATGAGGGCTTCGATCTGCGCCTTTTGCTCTTCTTCCCAGGTTCCCTTCTTCCCCATGTAGGGGACGGCTTCGAGGGGGGTGGAGAGGTGGGTGCACAGCACCTTCACCGGTCCCTTCGGTGTGGCCACTTCGGCGGTTAAAGCGCCTCGTCGGATGAAATAGGCGGGAAGCTCCAGCTTCTCGATGTTCTTGAGGGGATAGCGGCTGAGAATTGCCAATCCATTTCGGCCGTCGTATGCGAACTCGGCGCTCCCTTCGACGCAGATCTTTGCGATTTCGGCCATGGGTTTTGAGACGTTGACGGCCAGACATTTTCGGCAAGCGGGGGAGAGCTTGGCCATAGCGACCGTGCAGTTCTTCATCACGCATCCGCTCAAGTCCGACGTCTCCATGCAGTGTTCCTGAATGCACTCGAGGAGCGGTTTCAGGTCCTCCAGCGTGCAACTGGGCTTCGACTTGGCACCGGGGGCACCTTCAAACTCGTAGTAAGAGTAGGGAAAGGACTTGGACGCCGTTTCCTGGATCCATCGAAAATCATCGGGTTCCCAGACTTCCTGGAGGCACACAACATCTGCGGGCGCCGTGGCCAGCGCCTCGGCCACGGATTCCAGCCGTTCCTGGGCGTAAGCGACGAAGTTTCTTGCCAATCCAGTGTTGAAGGTGACGATCCGAAATGCGCCGTCCGACTCCATTGTGCCCTCCGAGTTGGATTGGGAAGCGGCCTGGGTCCCTTTCGTTGTGCCGGGATCGGGACACGTCTGGGGTTTGGACTGCTTCGAGCACGATGCAGCGAGAGGCAGCAGGTTCGCCAACAGTGCAATCACAAGAACCGACCGGGTTTGGTTCATAGACTTCCTCTAGGTTGCTACTTTGGAGTAGTCTAGCAACAGTTGGGGGGATTGAACAGATGAACCGAATTCTTGACGCCATCACCCGCCGGGGAGTGGCCGGGGCCGTGGCACAGGGGTGCATCAAGGTTGCCAGACCTCTGCTGGACCTCCGAATGGTTGTTCGCTATCGAAGGAGAATCGATTCCTCCGTCCGGCCCTCTTCGGTTGACGGCTACCGGGTGGAAGTTCTTTCTGGAGACAGCATTCCCGCCGCACTGGAGGAGGCCCTTAGAATCAATCCCGATTCAACGCAGACGCCCGAGGACGTCCAACTGCTGGCTGTTGCCCGTTCCCGAAGCGACGGCCGGTTGGTGGCCTACTGGGGATTTCGAAGGGATAAGGAAGATCTTCTGGACTGGGGACTTCATGTGGCCCCGGAGCACAGAAGACGAGGGATCACCAAGGCACTTTTTGCCGTGGCTCTTGCAGCCGCGCCGGGGGATGGTTGGGTCTATACGGGAACCGACATCTTCAATCTAGGTGCAAGTAGGACCATGAATGCGCTGGAATTGGTCCCCTTCCAACTGAGAATATCCCTGCAAACCGTGGGAGGAGTTCGGGTGGTACGGCAGTGGCGCTTATAGGGCCCAGTAGCTGTCGGAGCAAACCCAATCCTGTGGAGAGTACTGGTAGACTTCTTCACATTCGTCGGTGGACTGACACCCTTTGTAAACGCAGTGGAACTCCTGGCAGGCCCAGTTGTTCGAATCAAGGATGGCGTTTGAACCCGCAGGAACGCAGTCAATGGGGCTAAAGCACGAAGCCATGCAGACCCCCACCCCTTCGCTTCCTTCGACACATTCAAAGGTGCGGGGTTCGCCGGCGACTTTGTAACTGTCGGTACACTCGTCGTCACTCATGCAGCCCAGGTATCGACAGATCCCCCCATCGCATGCGTAGTTGTCGTTGTCGAAGGCCGTGCCCATGTAGGTAGATGGCAGGCAATCGACGACCTCCGCGCACTTTGTGAGACACAGTCGCATGCCGCAATTGGATTCGATACATCGGTATTCCTTGCCTTCCAGGGAGGGCTCCACAGCACACTCGGCGTTGTCGTGGCAACCGGTCCAGCGACATGCCCCGTCCACACAGGTCCAGTTGTCTTCGTCGTAGATCCCCATGGTTGGATTGCCCAGAACGGTGCACTCTTCGTCGTTGGAACAGGTCACTGTGCAAGTCGGCATCGGCGGGACGCAAGCAGGACCGGTGTCCGTCGATAGATCCTCTGCGACTTCGAGCCCATCCTCCAGATCCCCATCGGACCCTTCGTCGAGCATCACATCCGGCAAAGGAAGTTCGTCTTCCAGGTCAAGACCCAGGTCCAGAACATCGAGGATCGTTGAATCGTGAATGTCCAAAACGTCAACTTCGGTGTGGTCAGTGGAGGCATCAGCCACCAGGTCGGTTCCTTCCTTGCCCCCTGAACCGGCACCGCAACTCGACACGATGAAAGCAGCAAAGGCCAGCAGCGCTGTGTGTTGGATCAAGCGATTCATCATGGTAGATCCTCGTTGGACAGTTGGTAGGTGTTGAACCCGAAGACCTGGGATTCGGTAAAATCGTCCTTATCATCGTAGGCTCGAACCTTCCAGTAGTAGGCTCGATTCTCAGTAAGAAAATCCACCGTTGAACCAATCTGGTTTGGAGCAATCCCTTCTTCTTCCTGAGGCCCCGAATCGCCGCAGGCTCCCAACGCCAACGCAACCAGGAGGACAAGACACATTGAGCGCCAGCGACGCCGAGTTCGCAAACCGAACCCTAGAAGCACCAGCGACGCCATCCAGGCAAAAGGTGAAGCAGAAGGGTTTGGTTGGGGCGAGTTGGAGGGGACGAGGAGCCCGTGGGAGAGGGCCGAGACGTCCACCGGAAAGGCTCCGCTAAACTGGGTATTCTGGCTCACATACAATTCGTAGCGCATGGGGCCATCTTCGGGGTCTCGGGTCCTCCTCCAGCGAAAGAGAACATCCGTGGGGACCCCGGTTTGTCCATCCTCCGGGTAGACGAGATCGAAATTGTGAGGGGGTTGATTGGGGACCTCTCCGGCGAAAACGTCACTCACTCCCAAGAGGACCAAAAGACCAACCAGGAGCGCTCTTGCTGGAACTCGACTCAACTCATCCCTCCTGAAGAAGGCAACACAACGACAATCCCGTGCCAAAAACCTGTCAGACATCTTCCCCAAGGCGTCTGAGCCATCCGTTGTACAGATACATCGACAAGGCAGAGAGCAATCCGATTCCCATGAGCACAAGCCAACCCAGGGTGGCCATCGTGGGGTCCAAATTCAGCAGCCCCGTGGCGCTGTCTTTGGTTGAATTGGCGCACATGATTTCGTTGAAGATGGCCGCTCCAGCGGGTCCACCAATGAGCGCTCCGATGGCCATGGGGAGGCTGGCGTACCCCAGGAACAAGCCTTCTCTTCCCTTGGGTGCTAAGGCGCCGATGTACTCGTAGGTTCTCGCCGATGTGAACAACTCACCCAGGGCAACCAGCCCCACGTTGAGGGTGATCATCAAAGAACCCAGCGGGAGAATCTCCATGATATCCAGGCGGATATGGCCCGTGAGCACCGGGATCACGTTGATGGCCATGGAGAGCCCGATGATGATGGTCCCGATGACAATGGAGCGTATCGGCTTCATCCCCCCAAACAGGTGCGTCACGATGAGCTGGAAAGCGACAATCACAAAGGGGTTCGCCATGGTGTAAAGATCCACCGGCGGGTCATTCTCCACCACCTTTTCCAGGTACAAAGGGAGCACGTTGTAGACTTGAGCATAGAGGAAGAAGAACCCGCTGGACACCAGCAGAAACAGGGCAAAGCGCTTGTTCTTGAGGACCAAGACCATGTCGGTGAGAATCTGCGCAACGGACTTTCGAGGCTTCTTCACCACGGCCTGCCCCGGCACATGGTCTGGGTCGATGTAGAACCCGATCACCGTCACAAGGGCCAACAGAGCACAACCGACGCCAACCAGGAAGATGTACGGAAGGCTGAAGTGGGTTCGGACGAAATAGCTGATTCCACGCCCGAACAGAGAACCAATATTGACGACCATGTAGAAGATGCCGAAAGCCAGGGTCGCTCGAACTCCAGACGTTTTCTGGACCGTCCCGGAAATCACCGGCTTGACGAAGGAGCCCCCCAAACCGACCAGCACAATTCCAATAAGAATCGGAGCGATGACGCCGGTACCGGCGGTCATGTCGCTTCCTGCCTTCGGGAGCAAAGTCTGCCCATCGATAAAGACGGGATACCCCATGAAGAAGTAGCCCACCGCCAACAGCACGAAGGCGAGAATCAGCGACCGCCGAAAGCCCACCACGTCGGCGATGGTTCCCGAGAGGATGGGGAGGAAGTAGATGAGGCTCCACAGAAGACCGTTTAGAGTGCTGGGCCAGTACTCGCCCAGCCCCAACCGCCCCAGGTAAAGCACAATGAAGGATGCAACGGCGTAATAGGCCCCCCGCTCAAACAGCTCGGTGGTGTTGGCCGTCCAGAAACTCCGGGGAAAGGGGTCTTTGTCGGTCTTTGGGGGGGTAACTACCGTTTCGCTCATCGAAAATCCTCTTCAATTACTTTCCAGCGATGTTGTGGAACTGCAGCCAGCGGACATACCGTTTCAAGATGCCGGGGTCCAGCCCCTCGTCGTACCCTTCCACCTGAAGGTCGAGCCCCGGTTTCCCGCTGATCTCTCCCCCCTCAATGCCGATGATTCGACACAGCCAAGCGACCTTCTTCCCCCCCAACTTGGTGGGAATGATGGCGGAGATGCGAAGAGACGCTCTCTGGTTGATGGGACCCAGATTCGATTCAATGTACATCCCATGAAGTCCCAGGTACTTTATTCGCAGCGACGTCTGGTCCTCCCCCACGGTGAGGGTTCCCTCCAAGTCGCAGATCGCCATGGAATCGGTGCGGCTCACCGATTCAGTGATGGGACCCGGGTCGTCGGAGTAACGGGTCTCTCCCCGGACCTCCCACTCCCAGTCCATGACCGGGAGGGGGCCGGCGATGACCGGCTCGCCCACCAGATTGTGGAGAACCTCGATTCCGCCGGTATCGTCATCGTCGAAAGGGGTAACCTCGATGGTGAGATTCTCGACTTCGTCAAGGTTTCCCGGAAGGGGTCTGGTTCGCTCGAAGTCTTCGGGTTCCAGGGACTCCCCCGAGGTGTTGGCCGAGGACTTTGAAGCGGCAGCGCCTCCTCGATCCACATCCTTCGGGAATTCGAACACCGAGTGTTGTTCTGTCCCTCGCCCCGCCATCTTCCGCTTGATGCGTCCGGAAGTCACCTTCAGCATGGTTCGCAAGAAGCGAGCCAGTTGAACAGTTGAAGCGGGGGTCACGGCCTGGGTCCATTCAAGGCCGATCCCTTTCACCGGCTCCTTCTGGACACGCCTCACCAAACCCACAAGATAGACAGGTGACTTGTCCCCCTCGAACTGATCCCGAAAGACCACGCACACCAATTTCCCCAGGGGAAAATCTCGGCGAGTTCGGATGAAGATTCCTGCGGCGCTTAGATTGGAAGATTTGAGGTCAAGACGCC
>CALFHQ010000241.1 GCA_937876385.1 uncultured Pseudomonadota bacterium | reverse complement strand
GATGCGCCCTGGCCGCAATTTCCCACCGACCTCATGAGCATCGCCATTGTGGCCGCTACTCAGGCGGAAGGGACCGTGCTCTTCTTCGAGAAGATGTTCGACGGCCGAATGTTCTTCGTGGATCACCTCATCGCCATGGGAGCACGAATCATCTTGTGCGACCCCCACCGAGTGGTCGTCGTTGGATCGTCGCAGTTGTACGGTTGCCGAGTGGAGAGTCCGGACATTCGAGCGGGCATGGCCCTTCTTCTGGCAGCTTTGGCGGCCGAAGGGGAGACCCATATCTTCAACATTCGGCAGATCGATCGTGGTTATCAGAATATCGACAAACGCTTGAATGAAGCAGGCGCCCGGATTCGACGCGTGAAGCTGGGGGCTTGAGGAGGGTGGATATGAAGCAGAGCAAGGCAGTTCGCGGACTAAAGATTGCTGAACCCCTCATTTTCGAGAAGAGCATGCCTGGCCGTTCTGGCGCAAGTCTACCGGCTCCGTGCTGCGAAGATGTGGCGTTGGAGATACCAGAAGAATACCTTCGAGGGGACTTCGACGGTTTTCCGGAAGTCAGCGAACCCCAGGTGGTACGCCATTTTACTCGATTGTCCACCTTCAACTACGGGGTGGATACAGGGACCTATCCGCTGGGTTCCTGCACCATGAAATACAACCCGAAGATCAACGAAGTGGTGGCACGCCTCCCAGGGTTCAGCCACACCCATCCGTATTTCCCAGAGCACATGTGTCAGGGGAACCTGGAGCTGATGTGGGAAATGGAACGGTACCTCGCTGAAATAGCCGGGATGAAGGGGGTCACCCTGCAGCCTGCGGCGGGCGCACACGGGGAGTTTACCGGAATCCGGATGATCCGTGCAGCCCTTGAGAAGCGAGGGGAGCATCGAAAGAAGATGTTGGTTCCCGACACAGCCCACGGGACCAACCCCGCCAGTTGTACCTTGAACGGGTTCCAGTCCATTGAAGTAAAATCCGGCGATCGGGGTGTGCTCACTGCCGAGGCCGTGGAAAAGGCGATGGACGATGATACCGCAGGGATCATGATTACAAACCCCAACACCCTGGGACTGTTTGAAGAAGAGATCTGCAAAATAGCCGAGATCGTTCACGGGCGAGGAGGATATCTCTATGCCGACGGCGCCAACATGAACGCCGTTATGGGTGTCGCCCGTCCCGGAGACATGGGGTTTGACGTCTTGCACTTCAACCTGCACAAGACCTTCTCTACCCCCCACGGCGGCGGTGGACCCGGAAGTGGTCCAGTTGCTGCCGGGCCCGCTTTGGAGCCCTTCTTGCCCATTCCCAGGGTGGTGAAAGGGGCGGACGGTCGGTTCACCTTGTCTTGTGACCACGAAGACAGCATTGGACGCCTGAAGGCCTTCTTTGGAAACTACCTGGTGATCGTCCGTGCCTACGCCTATATTCGGGAGATGGGGGCCAGAGGAATTCTCGATTCCGCCCATATGGCAGTGCTTAACGCCAACTACGTTCGCACCCGGATTTCCGGCACGTACAATGTGCCTTACAACCGAACCTGCATGCACGAATGTGTAGCCGACGATACGACCTTCAAGAAGTACAAGGTGAACAACGTGGATGTGGCCAAGGGGCTCATCGATCGTGGATTCCATCCCCCCACGGTGTCCTTTCCGCTGAATGTGCACGGCGCCCTGATGATCGAACCCACGGAAAGTGAAGCAAAAGAAGACCTCGATCGATTCGTGGATGCCCTCATGGATATCGCCGAGGTTGCTCGGACAAACCCCGATGAACTTCACCTGGCTCCCCACAACACGCATATTTCCCGGCCCGATGAAGCGTCCGCTGCCCGCTCCCTGATTCTCACAGCGGATATGGAATCGCTTGGTTCCTAGGGGAACAAAATCCTTGACTTTTTAATATGCGAGGGGCAACATAGCGTGTCCTTATGACTGGTGCGAAGAGAGGAGTACCATGAGAACAGTACATGCCAAACCAGGCGAACGAGAGAAGAAGTGGTTTGTGGTCGATGCTGAGGACGAAGTCCTGGGGCGTCTGGCCAGCCGAATTGCGCTCGTTCTTCGAGGGAAGCACACGCCGGCTTTCACCCCGCATGTGGATACCGGAGATTTCGTTGTTGTCGTCAATGCCGAGAAGATCCGTTTGACGGGTGCAAAGCGCGAGGCGAAGATGTACTGGCGGCACACCGGCTACGTGGGCGGCATCGAGGGCGTTTCAGCCGGACGTATGCTGGACACACACCCCGAGCGAGTCATTTACCACGCCGTGCGTGGCATGCTGCCGCACAATCGTCTTGGGCGACAGATGTTGAAGAAGCTCAAAATCCACGTGGGTAGCGAGCATCCCCATGCCGCACAGAAGCCGGTTCCCCTGGAATGGAAGAAACAGTAAGGCGAACTAACGAGGTTGGTGTAACGATGAGTGGTGCCACAAACGAATTCAGCGCGACCGGTCGGAGAAAAAACTCCACCGCTCGAGTTTGGCTCAAGGAAGGAACGGGCAAGATCATCGTGAATCGGCGTGAAGTACTCGAGTACTTCTGTCGACCGGTGCTCCTGATGAAATTGGAACAGCCCCTGGAAGCTACTGACCTGAAAGGGAAAGTAGACATCATGGTTCGGGCAAGTGGCGGCGGTCTTTCAGGCCAGGCCGGTGCTGTGCGGCATGGAATTGCCAGAGCGCTCCTCCAGTTCGATCCCGAATTGCGGTCCGTTTTGAAACGAGGCGGGTTCCTCACCCGTGATGCTCGAAAAGTTGAGCGTAAGAAGTACGGCCAGCCGGGTGCTCGTAAGCGTTACCAGTACTCCAAGCGCTAAGCCAGACACG
>CALFHQ010000240.1 GCA_937876385.1 uncultured Pseudomonadota bacterium | reverse complement strand
GATATCGGCGCCGTGGTGCTGCTCGGAGAGTCCGAGGGCAAAGACTTCCCCATCCTTCAGATAGGCCGCGGCCTTCTTCTTGGCGGTGTCGTTGTCACTCATCCAGATTGGCCCGAGGCCCAGGATGGAGACCTGCCACGTGTACCAGTAGTGCAGGCCGTAGAAACCCAGAATCTCGTTGAACTCGCAGTTGCGCCACGTGTCCCATCGGGCATCGGGATCATCGATGGCATATTCGGGGGGCGTGAGGAGGGTCGAGAAGATGTGGTTCTCTTTCACGAAGTCCACAAAATCAGCATACCATTTTCGCTCGTGGTCGTCGGACTTGAGCTGGCCCTTACCCTTGGTTTCGAAGAACGCAATGGTCTTCTCCATGATCTCTTGAGTTCGAGCATCTTTGTACTGTCGGACGCCCTTCTTTGGATTCAGCAGCATGGTTTCCCTCCGGTCTGCGATTTCGGTCTGACCAATTTACCACGTTGCCTTGGCCTTTGGAAGCAAGATGCGAGGAGGTTCGGGCACACAGGGGTGCTAAGGGATGCGAGGAGGAATCAGGGTTTCCAGACTTCGCCGGCGAGGACCTCGGCCACGTTAAAGGAGTGGTCGCCGATCTTCTCAAGGCTCGTAAGCATGTCGATGTAGATGAGTCCCTGGTCCACACCACAGCTCCCGGAATTCAGACGGCGAATGTGGCCCTTACGGACTCGCTTTCGCATGGCGTTGATAGAGTTCTCGATGACCCGAGCCTCGTCCAACACCGTCCCTGAAGGATTCAAGAGGTTCTTGTGGAGGAGGGCAAGGAAATCCTGCACCCGCTGGGCAAGCTCCAGGATTTCCAAGCGAGCCTTGTCTCCAAAGGGCACCTTCTTGTCGTACCGCTTCCTTGCCAGCTTGGTGATGGACTCACAGTGGTCTCCGATTCGCTCAACGTCGTTGACGGCGTTGAGGATTCCTGCAATTTCCGTGGACTGTGCGGTGGACGTATCCAGTCGAACAATTTGCACGACGTACTTAGTAATCTCCCGCTCCAGCATGTCCGTCTTTGTCTCCAGGCGATGCACCTCCTCGGCAATCTGACCCAGCTTCTCTCCGGGGTGCTGCAGAAGGTTAATCACGTGGGCGAGCATGGTCTCCACCGTCTGGACCATGTGCAGCAGCTCATTTCGAGCAGCGTGAAGGGCCATGGGGGCTGAGTCCATGAGCTTGACGTCAAGGAAGCGCAGAATTGGTTCTTCGGGCCCTTGCGATGCCCTGACCAGGCGCTTGGACAGCCAGGCCAATTGCTTCGTGAAGGGGAGGAACAGGAGGGTATTGGTGACGTTGAAGCTCGTGTGATACGCCGCCACATAGGTGGCCAGCGCCAGCTTGCTCGCTCCCGGTTCCAGAGCACCGGGAACAAAGAACTCGACGAGGCTCATGAAGGGAACAAAGAGGAACACCCCCCAAGTGGCCCCGAGGACGTTGAAGAGGAGATGCACCCGAGCGGTGCGCTTTGCCGTGGCAGAGGTTCCGATGGCCGCCAGGTTGGCGGTGATGGTGGTTCCGATGTTGTCGCCCAGGACGAGTGCACACGCCGTATGAATATCGATGAGTCCTTCGGCCGCCAGGGTCATGGCAATGGCCATGGTCGCAGAGGACGATTGGACCACCATGGTGACCACTGCCCCAAGGATGACGGCGCCGAACCGGCTGATGAGACTGGAAGCGCTGGCGGAAGCCATCCACTCCATGATGGCCGGCGCTTCCTTCAGGGAGGTCACCGCATCCTTCATGAATTCGAGACCGAGGAAGAGAACGCCAAAGCCCAGGAGCACTTCGCCCCAGTCAATCAACTTGCGATTCCCGGTGAATCGAGCGAAGAATCCCACGGCTACGCAGGGCAGCGCCATAACGGAGATCTTGATTTTGAAACCGACAAGGGCAACCAACCAGCCTGTGATGGTGGTTCCGATGTTGGCCCCCATCACCACCCCCACAGATTGCTCAAGGGTCAGCAATCCGGCGCTCACGAACCCCACCAACATGACAGTGGTGGCACTCGAGGACTGAATGGCGCAGGTGACGGTGACTCCGGTTCCAACCCCAGCAAAGCGGTTGCTGGTCATGACTCCCAGGATCTGCCGCATGCGATCCCCGGCGACCTTCTGGAGCCCCTCGCTCATAACCCTCATCCCAAACAGGAAGAGTGCCAGACCACCGAGCACTCCGATGGTCATCTCATAAGGATTCATTGATTCGCCCTCCGGTTCGGCTCGAAACTTACATGGACGCCGCAGGAGAGGCAAGGGTTTCGTGCCGAAAAATGCCGTGTCGATTCGGCTCAGCCAGCCCCCTCGCGGGAGCGCTGTGCGTGCCCCTGTTGAAATTCTCTACAGATTCGGGCGCCATTGCACCTTTCAGGCTGGAACACTACACTAGACCCGTGGGTTTGCGCGGCTTCGATACAACGCTACCCCCTGTCCAGGAGGAGAGAATGAGACACCACAGTTATCTTGCTTCCATAGCAGCGCTGCTACTCCTCCTGGGATGCATCGAGAGCAATCCGCAGCCCTCACCCATTGGAGGAAAGGACAACAACAGTTCAGGCTTCGAAGACGGCGGTAGCCACAACTACATGGACGTCGCCACCGACACCTTCGTCCCGGGTTGGGACATCGTCAACGGCGCGGACAGCATGGAATCGGATTCCGTTGTCTCTGCAGACCTCCTCTCCGACCAACTCGATGACATCGTTCCCGACGGCGCTTGCGTCCCGAATTGCGCTGAGAACCTGTGTGGGCCGGATGGCTGCGGGGGGAGCTGCGGGGAATGAGAATCTGAGCTTCAATGCCTGGAG
>CALFHQ010000239.1 GCA_937876385.1 uncultured Pseudomonadota bacterium | reverse complement strand
CGCCGCTTCCATCCGGGTCCGTCACGACGATGACTTTGCCACTGGGCCAGTCCACCGTGCAGACTTCCCACATGTCCTTGTCGAGGAGCATGACGTCAGGCTACTCGAACACCAGGTAAGCGTAGATGTACACTCGAACCGTGGCGTAGGACGGGCCGTAGCTGTGATCGTTCCAGTAGTGGACGCCAACACGGTAGGTGACGTTCTCTTCGGGAATGTCCAGGTTCACGTTCTCGGGACCAGCGCCATCGGTGTCGTCACGGTCCAGGCCGGGATCGTCGTTGATGGCCGGGTCGTAGCTGCCCCAGTTGGGGTGAGCATTGAACCAGAAGCAGTCAAACAGGTTGTCAAACCAGCCGTCGGGGGCGCCGTCAGCGTCCAGGTCGGGACCGGCGGCCCAGGGGTGCAGGAAGTGAAGGTCGAGGTCAGAACCGGCTTCGGGGCCAGTGTCCGACTCGTCCATATCTTCCGGGGTGTGCCACAACAACTCGATGTGAATCGCTTCGTCAGGAATCACGAGGACTTCGTAGGTCGCCGGGATGCAAGAGCGCACGCCGGTCTGATCCCACACGTCCAACATGAACATGTAAGAGCCCGCCACGTTGGTCTCGAAGGTCGGATTCGGGAAGGTGTGGGAAGGCACAAACACCGACTGAGAACCGGCCGGCTGCTCTACGCCCCACTCCCATTTCTCGATCTGGCCGTTGCCCGCGTAACTTTCATCACCAAAGAGGTGAAGCAAAGTCTGAGGAATCACTTCGTCCCCTTCCGCACATCGAATCACGGCGGTGGGGCATTCGATCTCAACACCAGCACCCGACAAGTGAACTTCCTTGTCAGTCTGGAAAGAGTTGTTGGTGATGATGAGATCGCCTTCATCGAGAATCATGTTGCCGTTGCCGTCCAATTCGTTGGGGGCGTCGGGAACGAACGTCACGATGATGCTCGCTTCGCTTCCGATGGGGATGATCACGGGATCGGTCTCGGTGGGCTCGTGGTCAAGGAGCTGCTGGCCATTGTAGTTGGTCAACACAACGCCGAAATCCAGTGAAGAGCCTTCTTTGACGCGGATGCCGTAAATCTCCAACGGGGTCTCACCGCAGGAGCGGATTTTGACTTCCTGAGGAGCTTCTTCGCCGTACTTCTTGCCACCGAAGTTCACTTCCGGGGGATTGATCTCGATGCACGGAACTTCTTCGTTTCCGGTGACCTTGATATCCACCCCTTCAGGTCTCGTGGGGTCGTTGGTGTGAAGCACCAGGGTACCCGTCGCAGGCTGCTCGTCCAGGGGCTCGAAACGAACCTTGAAGAAGGTACTTTTCTGAGGTTCGACAACCACGGGATACTCGCCCAAGTCCACGCCGGCCGCCGTCTCGGAACCTACAACATACTCGGTTCCCTGAACGATGAGGGTGAAGTATTCGCTTCCATTAAATGTGAAGGAGTCGATGACGAGGTCGCTGGAACCGGTGTTGAGAATGGTGATTCGTTCTTCGGACGATTCGTTCATCCCCACCTGGCCGAAGTTCACCCAGTCAGGCTCCACCTGAATCTTGGCAAACCCTGCGGACACAGTCAGGTCGAGGGAAAGCTTTCCGTTGGAAACGTTGGAAGCATCGGTGTCAAGCACGAGCTTGGCGGAACGAACAAATTCGTCGTCGTAGCGCGTGAAGACGATCCCAATGGCCAAGTCCTCGGGCTTGTCCTCGGTGCCGTTGCCGCTGGTGGCCACAGCAAAGGTGCCGTCACCATCTACAGCCGCCATCACGGCGTCGGCAACTTGCAAAGCGAAAGCAGGGGGAGTTTCCCCGTCAGCCATTGGTTCGTATTCGAGGGCGATGTTACGAATCTTGAGATCTCGACTACCGGTGTTTCGAATTCGAAGGGTCCAGGTGATGCTCTCGCCATCAAACACCTGGCTCTGGTCGAAAACGTGAGAACAGTTGCTCAGGGTATCGCCATTGCGCTGGCACGTCTCGACGGGGTCCACTTCGAGGACGGGCAGGTTGGTCAACCCACCGTTGTTGTTGTTATTGTTGGCGTCCGTATCTCCGCCACCACCATCGCTGCCACAAGCAGCAACACCCAGCACGAGAATCGCGCCAAGAAGGAACGCTCGAAGAGCTTGCCATGTACTCCGTACTTTCATCATCAACCTCCCGAATAAGGACCCGTTTTGTCGGCCGCAGACTCCAAAATCCTTTGAATTCTACAGACAGTAAGCAGGACTAGTCAAACAAAATTCGATTTCTCTTTCCCCTAAGCTCCACCTCCGGAGCCTGAAAACCCTGACTGGGGGGAATGTGATCACTTTTGTTTGAGGGTGAAGAGCACCCCCGAGTTAATTGTCTCGAAAGAGTAACCAAAGGAGGGGGCTGACGTCCACTCCGGTCACAACCATGGTCCCCACAGGCTCAATGAAAGACTGCCGCACCTCCACGAAGAAGCCGAGATGCCCGGTGTACATCAGGTACTCCAGCCCGGCACCCACGCCGAAGGTCTCTGAAACCTCGGTGAGCAGTTCTCCCCCGTCCCCCGCTTCCTTTTCGGTGGTAGCCTTGAAGTAGGGAAACGCGGTGACCACCAGACTCCCGTAGCCAATGCGCCAGAAGGGCCAGAAAAGCCCGGTACTGACCTCGAAGGCCACGTTGGTGTAAAAGGAAACCTCCAGCATCCACGGTTTCCATGCCGTCTGAAGACCGATCTGACCCACGAACCTCGGGCTGTCGGAGATCACGTTGGGGTTGTAGCTGTCGTGGAGCCACTCCAATGCGGCACCGAACTTAATATTGAGCACTTTCCTGGGGTTCTGGCTTCGCTCTATCCAGGTCGCCCGGTCGATGGCGAGGGCCGTTGAGGACGCCCCCATGAAGAGGAGAAGAGCCAGCACCCAAGACCACGAAAACTTCATCATGTCGGCAAGAGACCTCTTTGGAGTACCTCGCATGGAGGTTTGTCCGGGTGGTTTGAGACTTCGACTGTAGCGAAACTCAGTTGTTCGCCTGGCAAGCCTGGTACTCCGCCGAGCAGGAGCTCATGAAGGCCATGGCCACGCACTGCAGGTCGAAATTGGGGCACTGACCCAGCACACAGATGATCAGATCGTTAAACAGGAGTTGCCCTTGCTGATCGCCCTGAGAGTGGCAATCCATGATGCAGTTGGTTCCGCCACCACATCCGATGGCGCACTGCAAGATCTCGTTGCATGACAGTCCCGGATTGGGACCTTCGCACATGCCGTCGACACAAGCAGACCCGTCAGGGCACTGCCCACAAGAACCGCCGCAGCCGTCGTCCCCACATAGGGCGTTGTCGCAATTGGGAATGCAAGTGCCGCAGGTTCCGCAGCCGTACTGCTCGACCTCCGAGGCGCAGATGTTGTCCCAATACGAATCGCAGCAGAAGGGATCCAGGTTGCACACACACTCCGTGACGGTTGCATCCTGGCACCCGGGGGTTCCGTTGTCGGCGCAGCAATCTCCTTTGCAGGGACCGCAGTCTTCGGGACACTGGACGCAGTTCTCGTTGAAATCGACGTTGCACATGCCGTCGCCACACCCCGGCTGGCAGGGGCCGCAATCCTCGGGGCAGGTATCACACCCTTCTCCCCCGGCGATGTCGCAAGCTCCATCCCCGCAAAGCGCAGGACAGGTGCCGCAATCGTAGGGGCAGGACTCACAGCTTTCTCCCTTCGCTTCGTCACACAAGCCATCTCCACAAACCACGGGGCATGTCCCGCAATCCGTGGCACAGCTAGCGCAATCTTCGCCAAATTGGGACTCACAGAATCCGTTGCCGCAGCACGCCCCGCAATCCTGAGGGCAGCTTTGACAGGTCTCCTGGTATCCAGCCTGGCACTGCCCGTTGCCGCAGCACGCTCCGCAATCCTGGGGACAGGAGTCGCAGTTTTCTCCAATAAAGGACATGCAGTTGTTGTCGCCGCAAAGAGGAGTCACAATGGCGCAGTTTCCAGACGCCGTACACTGTTCAAATTGTCCGCAGCTTCCGCAACTGCCACCGCAGCCGTCCGAACCACACTCCTTGCCGGAGCAGTTGGGTTGGCAAACGCAGCTTCCACCGGCGTTGCAGGTGGAACCCGACGGACAGGTGCCGCAGGAACCACCGCAGCCATCCGGCCCGCACTGCTTTCCGTTGCACTGCGGGGTGCAGATGGAGACGCACTGCCCTGTCCCAGAGCAATACTCGGACGGCTTGCAAACCCCACACACGCCGCCGCACCCGTTGGAACCGCACTGTTTCCCATCGCAACTGGGAACACAACTGGTCACGCACTTCCCGGCAGCAGAACAGGTGGATCCAGCGGGGCAACTGCCGCAGCTTCCGCCGCAGCCATCTGCACCACACTGTTTTCCGTTGCAATTGGGGACGCAGACATCGCATTCGCCGCAACCGAAGGTGGTTACTTCCGACACGCAGATGTCATCCCAGTAGGATTGACAGCAGAAGGGATCCTGGGCACAGACACAGGCGGTCACACCTGGGTCCTGGCATCCAGGCTCATCGTGGGTTTCGCAGCAATCGCCCTGGCACATCCCGCAATCCTGGGGACAGTCCATGCAGCTCTCTTCGGGCTGTTCACACAGTCCGTCCCCGCACACCGGGCCGACGGGCTGGCAGAGGCCACTGGAACATTGGGTGCCGGGCCCGCATGTACCACAACTGCCACCGCAACTGTCGCTTCCGCACTCTTTATCCAGGCAGCTGGGGATGCACACACACTGGAACAGGTTGTTGCATTGGTATCCGAAGGGGCACTCCCCGCAGGTTCCACCGCAGCCGTCGTTGCCACACTCTTTGCCCTGGCAGGAAGCCATGCAATCGCAGTAGCCGAATTCGTCGCAGAGGTATCCGGTGGGGCAACTGCCGCAGGTGCCGCCGCATCCATCGGGACCACACTGTTTGCCAGTGCACTGCGGGGTGCAATCTCGGCAACTGTCGTATTCGTCACGGCATTCGCCGTACCAGATGGCCTGCCCCGGGCATTCCTCTGGCGGCTGGGGTCCGCAGACATCGATGACGCATTCCCAGATCTTGATGTACTGACTCTGGGCTTCGGGGCTCGATTGATTCCAGCAAGCGTCGGTGCATGTCTCGTCCCCATCGGCGCAATCCCACGCGCAATTCAGCAAGGTCTCGCAATCCCAGGCGGTTTGGCAGGTGCCTCCGAAGCACGCTTCGTCGGGGCCGCAAAGTCCGCAGATGCCGTTGCAGCCATCGGGACCACACTCTTTCCCCTCGCAATCGATGACGCACGAGGGTTCGCACATTCCGCTCTTGCAGATGAAGCCGGATGGGCAGGTTCCACAGGAGCCACCACAACCGTCGGGTCCACACTGTTTGCCGAGGCACGACGGGAAGCACGTCTGGGAGCATTGCCCGTACTGGCAGATGCTTCCCGGTCCGCAAGTGCCGCAGGTGCCACCGCAGCCATCCGGGCCGCATTCCTTGTAGAGTCCGTCTGCTCCCATGCAGTTGGGAACACAGCCACAGGCTCCAAATTCGGTGCACATTTCGACGCAGAAGGGGTCCCACATCGCCTCGCAGCACCAGGGGGCCATCTGGCACACGAATTCTTCACAAGGACAGCCGTTGCATCCGGGGTAGGGAGTTTCCACGCAACCGTCGCCGCAAGGACCACAGTCCATGGGGCAGGTGACGCAGCTCTCTCCTTCGTAGTAGGCACATTCGTTGTCACCACACAGCGGGCCGACCTGGAAGCAGAAGCCCTGATCGGAACATTCGTAGCCTGGCTTGCACTCACCACAAGAACCGCCACAGCCGTCGCTTCCGCACTCTTGATTTGTGCAACTGGGAATGCACGTTGGAATGCACTGGCCGGACTGGCAGGCCTCGTTTGCAGTACAAGTTCCGCAGGTTCCTCCGCAGCCATCGGCGCCGCACTCTTTCCCCTGGCATTGCGGGGTGCAGGTGAGTTCGCACTGGTAGTTCTGGCAGTAGTACCCGTCGGGGCATGTGCCACAGGAGCCGTTGCAGCCATCTGGACCGCACATTTTTCCGAAACAATCGGGGTCACAGTTGGTGCACTGGTTGTATTCGTCGATACATTGGTTGTTCATGGCCTGGAGCATGCACGTAGTGTCGAGGTTCATCCCGCACACACCCAGAATGCACTGAGCGAGCCCGAAGAACTCGTCTTGTGCCTCTGGGGTTCCCTGGTCCAGGCAGTCGAAGATACATGCAACTCCAGACGAGGACACGCAGTTGAGGGAACAGGTAATCAGGGCGTCACAGGGCAATCCGGAGAAGCATTGGTTGTTCTGGCAGGTTGCTCCGTTGCTGCAAACTCCACAGACGCCTCCGCATCCGTCCGAGCCACATTCTTTGCCTTGGCACTGGGGGGTACAGATCGGGAGGCACGCTCCCTGTTTGCACTCCTCGGCATCGTTGCATTCTCCGCAGGTGCCGCCACAGCCATCCGGTCCGCAATCCTTGCCGTCACATTGAGGCACACATCCGCAACCGCCGCACTCGAAGCACAGCTCCACGCAGAAGTCGTCCCAGGAGCCACCACAACAGTAGGGAGCCTGAGCGCAAACACAATCCTCACAAGAGCAGGCGTCGCAACCAGGGTCGAAGGTCGCCTCGCAACCGGTGGAGCACTCTCCACAGTCGCTGATGCAGTTCTGGCACGACTCGCCGTCGCCACAGATGTCATCCCCGCAGTAGCCATAGGGAACGCACTGACCGTCGGCAGAGCAAGTCTCTGCCGGCCCGCAGTATCCACAAACTCCGCCGCACCCATCTGGGCCGCATTCGGCTGAGAAGCAGGAAGGTTGACATGGTTCTTCGCAGATGCCATCGATGCATTCGAAGCCCGGCAGACAAGAGCCGCAACTCCCACCGCAGCCGTTGTTGCCACATTCGCTGTCTGAGCAATCGGGGACACACACCACGACGCACACGCCCCCCTGGCATTTCTCTTCGTCCCCACAGGCGCCACAGCTTCCACCACAACCGTCGGGACCGCACTCCTTGCCCGAGCACGTCGGGACGCAGGAGACACAGGCCAGATAGTAGGGGTAGCAGCTCCCCAGCAGCGCACTGTTTGCGCATTGGGTGGTGGGTGTAGCCGCACAGGCCGAATCCAGGCAGTTCCACAGGCCCTCGAATTCGTCCACTTCTTTTTGAGGGGCTCCTACCGCACATTTGGCAAAGCAGGCGTCCCCTTCAGCAAAGCAGGGAAGTCCACAATCCAGAAGGGAGCCGCAGTTCGGGGGAACGACGCACTGGCCGTCGACGCAAAGCTGGTTGTCCTGGCAGAGACCACACTCCCCACCGCAACCGTCCGTCCCGCACTGTTTCCCCTGGCAATCGGGGACGCAGACGGTGACGCAATTGCCGTCCTCGCAGGACAGCCCATCGGGGCACAAGCCGCAATTTCCGCCGCAGCCGTCGCTTCCGCACTGTTTGCCGTCGCACTGAGGTTCACAACTGCCGGGACATGGGTAGGGGAACTGGCCACTTGGGTCGCTTCCCACTCCGCCACATCCGTACCCGGAGCCGACGATCCAGCCGCAGCCGGCTGTCCCGCAGGGCTCGACAACCACGAAGGTACCCGCACACAACACCGCCGAGTTTCCATCGCAGCATCCTGCCTCGGGGATGTCTCCGCAGTCCCCTGCCGGAACGCACACTCCCTGCTGGCAGATGGTGTTTGCCGGGCATGACTCGGGTTCCAGCCAGCCGGCGCCGTTGTCAGCGCAGGTGGCTACGCCGTTTCCAACGCACTGAACAGCGCCGGGTTCGCAAATCCACGGTTCGCACTGCCCGTTGAGGCACCAGGTGCCAACGGGGCACGGCCCCAGTTCCAACCACTGAGCGCCATCCTCGGAGCAGAGAAGTTGGATATTTCCGTCACATTCCGTATCTCCCGGGTTGCAGGCAACGGGAATGCATGATCCCGCTTCGGAACAGAAGGAGTCTGCATCGCACAGCCCGCAGGTACCACCGCAGCCGTCATTTCCGCACTCTTTGCCGAGGCAATCGGGGCTGCAGTCGCATTTTCCATCGGGGGTACAAGTGAAGCCGTCTTGACAAACGCCGCACACACCGCCGCAGCCGTCAAAGCCACACTCGACGCCTTGGCAGTTGGGGATGCACACGCAAAGGCCGGTGTTGCAATCCCAACCGTCGGGGCATACGCCGCAGAGGCCGCCGCACCCATCCGGGCCACACTGATTCAAGCCGCAGGAAGGCACGCAATTGACGCACTCCTGATATTCCAACAGGCACAGGCTCTGGGTGGCGGTGGCGTAGCAGCTACTTCCTGGGAGGAAATCTCCGCAGCTCTGTTGCACACAGCCAATGAGGTTGATGAATGCTCCCTGGGCGTCGGGAGTCCCCGAGTCGATGCATTCCAGCCAGCCATCTGGGTCGGAGCTATCTTCTACGCACTGCAGAATCCCGGAGCATGGAAGGCCGAGAACACACTTTCCGCTGACGCAGTGGGTGTCTCCATAGCATGCTCCACAGGACCCGCCACAACCGTCGGGACCGCATTCTTTTCCGGCACAGGAGGGTTCACAACCCAGGCACATGGAGGCCGGCTCCGCACAGGGTCCAGCGGTCGCGTTGTAGATGCATTCCTCGGAAAAATCGAAGTCGCAGGCCAGCCCTACGCACTTGTACAGCTCTTCCAGGACCGGCATGTCTTGAGCCTGGGTGTGGGAGATGCAGTTCGAGGCGCACTCTTCTGACAAGGGGGCGCAACCGAGAATGCACGCCCACCCTTCGACACAATTGTAGACTTCCGGGACGCAGAAATTGTCGGCGCAGAGGTACCCCGGAGGGCAATCTCCGCAGTTGGCACCGCAATCGTTGACGCCACACTGCATGGGGCCGCAGGTGCAGGTGTCCAGGCATTTGACAGCGCTCCCCGGGTTCAGATCGGCGACTCCATCGGGACACAGCCATCCGTCAAAACAGTTATCGCAAACCCCTCCACAACCATCAGGACCGCACCCGTTATCGGGAACCATCTGGCAAGAGGGCGCGCAACCCAGGCAGTCGGCTTCTCCGGTGCTGTCGTCGCATGAGGTTCCCGTGGGACAGCTCACATAAGTCCAGGCCCCCGGGGCGTCGCAGATGCGGTAGGTCTCTGGGTCCACACATTCGGACTGTCCCGGTTCGCAGATGGGGCCACCGAGGCATTCCCCTCCTTCACATACAGTTCCCTCGGGGCAGAGGGTCGTATCGCCGAATCCCGAGCCGTTGTCCGCACATTCCTTCCACCCGCCGCTGACACATTTCCGGTCTCCTGGATTGCAGAGGTCGGCTTCACAAGCGAATTTGTCGAGGTTGCACCACTGGCTCTCCTGGCACTGCTCGTCGTCAAAGCACTCTACGCACAAGTTGGTTTTGAGGTCACAAACGAGGGGAGGGGGGCAATCTACGTCGGAAGCACACGGGGTGCTCTCCGGTTTGCACTGTCGGTCATCGCAAACAAAGCCGGGGGGGCAATCTCCGTCGATAATGCACTCGACACAGAGTCCCAGCTCCTCGTCGCACACCAACCCCTCCGGGCAAGGTGTATCCGCGTCGCACTCGGGAACGTCAACACACTGGTTGTCGAGGCACAAGAACCCTTCGGGGCATTGACCATCGGCGTAGCATGCCACACAGATGTTGGTGTCGGGATCGCAAACCTGTCCCTCGGGGCAGTCGATGTCTTCACCGCAAGCGGTTGAAATGATGTCGTCCTGGGTGTCGGCGCCCAGATCGCTCTGGTGAAGGATGTCCTTGGTAGGCCACCGGCCACCGTCGGGAATTATTTTCCCACCCACCTTCTTGGAAGAGCTGGGACACCCCGTCGCAATCATTGCCAACAACACCCACACAAACAGCAACGCCGCTCGTCTTCTCATCGCCATAACCCCTCGAATTGCCGGAGCAGGAAGGCCCTGCGGCCGGACGAATTACCTTTAAATGACAGCAAACCACCGACAGTATACGTCCGAGGCACATGCTGATCAACCAAATGGCCGGAACCGCTCAGCCAGCGGTTGAAAGTGATTCGAAGCTTGAACGCTTGAAAGATCAATGTGAGAATCAAACGGCAGCATTGAACGAGGAGGGAAATGGATGAGCAGCAGTCAGATTACAGCCAGAAGCATTGTCTGGGGTCAATTTCGTCTGGACGGAGGGTCGTTCTTCGGAGTTCTTCCGAGGTCGTTGTGGACCCGGCTGGTGCCCCCGGACGAAGCCAATCAGATCCCGGTTATCTTGCGCTCGCTCCTTCTGGAGACAGATGGGCACAAGGTGTTGGTGGAGTGTGGAAACTGGCCTCTGTTCCCGGAGAAGCTTCGAGACAAGATATACAAACTGGAACAGCCCCCTATGGCAGAGACGCTGCGGGCCCAGGCCGCCCTTTCCCCTGAAGAGATCACCGACGTCATCCCGTCTCACCTTCATTTTGACCATGTCGGAGGCTTCTTCCACGAGGTCAACGGAACCCCGAAGGTGCTCTTCCCCAACGCCCGACTGCACACACAAAAGGGGCAGTTGGAGTGGGCCTTGAAGCCCTCCCCAAAGGACCGGGCCAGCTACACGCCGGCCCTTACTCAATTGGTGGCCGACTACGAAAAGCTCGTGGTTCACGAAGGCCCCTGGACTCTGGTTCCCGGCATCAGCGTGGACCTCGCCCACGGCCACACCCCGTTCATGCAGATAGTTCGGGCCGAGACCCCCTTCGGGCCGCTGGTTCACGCTGCAGACGTCGTGCCCATGCGGGGTCAAGTCCCGCTGGCTTTCATCATGGCCTTCGACATCGAACCCCTCAAGACAGTGGAGGACAAGGTGCGGCTCTACAAGAACAACCCCGGAGCTGTCTTCTATTGCGGCCACGACCCTGAAAATCCACTTTGCCGAGTAGTCACCGACGACAAAGGTCGCCCAACGCCTGAAGAGGTGGTTCTGGAGGGATTGTAGGAACCGGTTATGGGGAAAAGGGGGCGTCCAAGGAGAAGTCGGGGTTGTAGTGCGCCGCGCTGTCTGTGTCTTGGGTGAAGATCGTCTCGAATCCCAGCTCTTGGGCTACTGCTATGTAGTACTCGTAGTCACTCTTCGAAATGAACTGATTCAGTTCCGGGAACAGGTCGGTGCAGGCCTGATAAGCCGGATTGTATTGACTCATGATGGACACAGCCACGGACTTCGAGACGTTGCGAGCCAACCATTGCAAGACATCCACGGTGTCGGAGAGCCCCTTCGGCAAAACCAGGTGCCGGACGATAAGCCCCCGCTTCGCTATGCCCTCCAAATCCACCACGAGGTCTCCCACCTGGTGGTACATTTCTCGCACGGCAGCACGATTCACTGCGACGTAGTTGGTTACGCCGGAGTACACTCGAGCCATCTCGTCACTCCCGTACTTCATGTCGGGGAGGTAGACATCAATGAGTCCGTCGAGCATCTTGAGGGCTTCGAGTGAATCGTAGCCGCCGGAGTTGTAAACAACCGGGATGCTCAATCCCTGCAGGCGCGCTCCAATGAGTGCCGGAACCACGGTGGGAAGGTGTGAGGTAGCGCCCACCAGCCCCAGGGTGTGAACCCCCGCTTCCTGGAGTTTCAAGAACTCCATGGCCAGCGCTTCGGGTGTATATTCGTTTCCCGAGACCTCGTTGAGGGAGCTTATTTGCCAGTTCTGACAGAAGACGCAGGTCAAGCTACAGTGCTGGAAGAACACATTCCCGCAACCCCTCGTGCCGGAAATCGGGGGTTCTTCCCCTCGGTGCACCACGATGTGGGACACCTCGGCCATGGAATTTGCCTCGCAAATTGTGATCTCGCCGGCCTGTCGATCCGCTCCACAGCGGTTCCCGCACAGACCACAACCCGAGAGTGTATCCATTGCTGCCTTCAATCGGCTATCGATTGTGGGAATGTCTGCCAAGGGGTCTCCTCACGTTGTTTTCCGACGGAAAGATACCGACTGGTTTGGGCGGTTTCAAGATGTGGATGTTGGAAGCTTCCATCCAGCATCCTTCATGGCCTGTTCAAGTTCTGCCGTTTGGTCAAAAACAAGGTCCACAGAGGCTCTCAGTTCGGGGTGGCAGCGGGCCAGACCTCGCCCCACGGCATGGCGGATCCCGATGAACGCTACTTTGGCCCCGGGATGACGGCCTGCAACCCCCTCCTCGATGTTGCCCTGTTCGCTTTTGGAGAGGGGGTGTCGTCTAAGATGCTCAATCCACTCGTTTTGCGAGAGGGTTCCATCGGTCCACCGGCGAAAGAGGGCGTAGACTTCTGCATCCAGTTCGGAATCGTCCCCAAGAAGAACCAGGCGTGCCCCTTGAGGGAGGCAGTGGTGAAGTTTCAGCAACACCGCCAGCTTGTGGCCGAACTGGTTGGACAATGTTCGAAGGAAACGGCGGATCTCCGTCCCGGTAAGCTCTTTGACTCCGTCGTGTACGAAGGGGTGAGTAAACAGGGCGCTCACAGGAAGGGCGTCCAATTCGAATTTCCACTCCAGTGTCCGCTTGAAGAAGAAGGGGGAGCCCGTGAGAAAGACCAATTCCCCCCCAGGGCGGGCAGCGCTGAGGCGCTTCATGAAGGACTCCATCCCTTCCAAGGTGCGCCGGGTCTCGCCCGTCTTGAAGAGCATCGAGACAAGCGCCCTCATGTTCTTGAAGTCCGCCTCCAGGTAAGTTCGATCGACGTCGCTGACCACGATGGTTCCTTCGTAGCGTTCGGGGAGCAAGCGACAGGTCCCCGCTCCGGGAAGGAACGGGCCCTCTTCCTCCCGAGACAACCGCATGGAGAAGGAGGTCGGATGTGCCACGGTGAGCTGTCCGGGAAGGATGACAAGGGTGTCGAAGAAACCCAGGGTGTCCAGTGGAACCTTCACCGGTGGAATCACTTCAACACCATCACGTCCCAAGAGGTGCAAAAAGCGGGTTCCCTCTTGAGGACCGGCAAGGCCCACCTCATCAGCAGGGGTACAGAGACGTGGGGAAAGCTCTCGACGTTGGTTCACGACTCTGCCTCGCACCCAGACGCACTCGGTGGAACCCAGGGCCGAAAAGAAATCGGCGGTTTCCACTTTCTCCCCTCTCCGGCTGCGCGTCGCCGAAGAGGAAACAAACAGCCAGGTCAGAGCTTCCCTCAATAGTTGAGACCGGACCAGTCCCATGGGTCCTTTCCTTTCTGGTGTCTCGTGGAGCTCGATTCTGGGGCTACGGGGCATCCTGAAAATTCAACTCCGTGTCGGCGAGGAGTTCAGACGCCTTCTTCAAAGAGGGGAACGTTCCCGCATCACTCCACCAGCCCTGGAAGACATCATAGGTGAGGCGGCTTTGTTCGATGTACCAGTTGTTGACATCGGTAATTTCAAGCTCCTTCCGGCGGGAGGGCCTCAGAGTCGATATCACGTCGAACACGTTGGAATCATACATATAAATGCCGGTCACAGCGAAGGGTGACTTGGGGGATTTCGGTTTCTCTTCGATTCCGACAATCCGGTCTCCCTGAACATCAGCCACGCCAAATCGCTGAGCGTCGGGGACCTCTTTCAAGAGGACATGGGCTCCCTCGGGCTGGTCTTTGTAGTGTTCCACAAAGGGGGTGAGATCGTCTTGAAAGACATTGTCCCCCAGAATAACCACCATGCGATGCCCGGCAGCGAAGTGGCGCACGAGGCCCAGGGCCTGGGCAATTCCGCCGGGTTCATCTTGAACTCGGTAGGAGAATTCTGCTCCAAAGTCCTTTCCACTTCCCAGGAGCCCGACAACAGAGCCCATATGTTCGGTTCCCGTGACCACCATGATTTTGGTCACCCCGGAAGCCACGAGCTTGTGAATGGGGTGAAAGATCATGGGATAGCGCCCGACGGGCAAGAGGTGTTTGTTGGTTACCTTGGTAAGGGGCATCAGCCTTGAGCCGGTTCCCCCTGCCAGAATCACTCCGACCAGTTCCATGGAGACTCCTTGCGGTGTTAGTCCAAAGGGCAAAGTAGCACACCCGCTTCCCCCCTTTCAACTTGGGTTTGGCCCGGTTAGGCTCAAGACCCTCGACGAACGAACCGTGAGTGCCCTTTGTCCGCCCTTTTCCCCCGAATCAAGTTGAAGAATGTGGGGGCAACCAGTATAATCCCCCCGGAAATTACTGGAGACAAATGTCTCCGTATGCTTTTTTGAGGTATCCTCTATGAGAAAACTCGCTATTGGTCTTCTGCTCGTCTTGTTCTCCTTCTCCGGTTGTGGCTCCAACTCCTCCGGCACCGACGCCACGGGCAACCCCGACGGCCAGTCCGATGACGGGTCCACCGCGGACATCATCGACGATGGGCAAATCGGCAACGACAACGTCACCGACGCACTGACTGACGGAGTGAATCCAGACAGCGAGGGGACTGAAGTGCTCCCGGACGGAATCGAACCCGACGGAGACACTCCCAAAGACGTGGTCGAGATCGAGGACATCCCGCTGGACAATACCCCAGACGAGATCGGACCCGACGTACCGCCGATTGAGGAGTTGATTATCCAGATCGTGGAGCCCACGGGGGTTGATCCGGTGAACGGTTCCATTCGAGTGAAGATCGTTCCGGTGGGAATCGACGAGTTGCGCGTGGACAGCGTCTCTGTTGGAATCAACGGGATGTTCGCTTTCGGCGACACGAAGCTCCCCACCGAGTTCGTCTACGACACCACCTACGGAAATGCGGCAACGATTAAGATTACGGCCAATGCCCACCTGGGAGATCTCCACGGCACCGACGAAGTGGAGCTCACCACGAACAACCCGGACTTCTCCATTCGGCGAGCCTACTCACAGAAGCTTAGCTGCGCCAACGGGGAGGAAGTGTTCTTGTATGTCTCCACGGGAAAATCGGGGATGAACATCCACGCTGACTTCTCTCAGCTCGACAGTGGTTATGTGGATGGAGCTGAGGCAGTCTACGAGACCCTCCAGGGCGAGTACCTGGTGGGCTACGTGGTGACTGACGAAAACGAGAAAGAAGACGGCGAGTACACCATCCCCATCGCGGTGGATGACGGAACCAACTCGCTGTATACCAACGAAGTGGCCATCACTCTTCAGAACCGTCCCCTCATTCCGTTGCGAGTGGAGGGGGGTATTTTCGTTCCCCAGCAGCTTCCCATCCCGACAGAGAGCTGGACCCAGCCGATCTCCCTCGTTTACGGAAACGACTTCATCATTACGGGTGGTTCGGCCAAGGTGAATGTGGACTTTGGTGGGTACGCCTATCCCGAGCAGATCGTCGGAATCGTCGTGGGTCTCCAGGGATACTACGGGTACTATCAGGTTCCCATCGACAACTCCTCTGGAGAAGAGGAGATTCTGATGCTCCTGCGGGTTTACGTCGATCCCGAGAATCCGCCAGCAGCGTTGCCGGTGCAGTTTGCTGTTCGAGACGTGCGGGGCCGCATTTCTGAATTCAGAACCCACGAGTTGTCAGTTCAGTCCGTGGGGTCTGGCGACGTCCAGGTTTCCGTCAGTTGGGACACCGAGACCGACCTTGACCTTCACGTCATCGACCCGACCAACTGCGAAATGTACTACGGTCACAAGCAGTGCGGGGCGGGATGGCTCGACCTCGACTCGAACCCCGCATGCAGCATCGACGGCGTCAACAACGAGAACGTCTACTTCCCCGAGGGGCAAGCTCCTGTGGGAACTTACACGGTGCGCATGGACTTCTGGGAAGACTGCTACGGCACCGGCGCCAACTACACTGTAACGCTTCACTACTGCGGCGACGTGGAAGTGGTGGAAGGGCACTTCGATCCCTACACCGACGACGGCGGAGGCTCCGGCTCCGGGGTGACGGTGGCCGAATTCGCCAACATCAACTGCGGTCGTATTTTGCGAGGCCAGGTCCGGTACCAGGATCGCACTTACGACGAGCGAGGGTTCGGGGCCAAGACTTGGAAGCCGGCTCGTTACGCCCAGGTGGAGGTCCACCGGGTCTCCGACGGGGTGCTCCTCTCCACGGGTTACACCGATCGGCGCGGAAACTACGAGATTCAGTTCGACAACAAAGAAGAGCCGGGCATTTACATTGTCGTGAAGACGATCACGAACTTTGAAGAGGGACTTCGGAAAATCAAGGTCATGAACCACCCGAAGTTCAAAGTGGTTTACAGTGTGTCCTCCTCTTCCATCGATGAAACCGAGAACGAATTCCCGGTGCTCGATTTCGACATCCCCGAGGTGGTGGGTGCAGGAGCGTTCAACATTCTCGACGTGGTCTCCGACGGATACGACCTCGTTCGCCTCATGACGGGAAAGGACCTGGGCGACTTGAACATCTACTGGGCCACGGGAGCTGACACAACAGACACGCTGTACTGCTCCACCTTCTTCTACGAGCAGGGAATCTGCTCGGAGAACGACGCGCTCAGCGTTCAGGGAAAGGAGATTGACCGGGACGAGTACGACGACATGGTCATCTTGAAGGAGTTCTTCAAATTCGCCGTGGCGCAAGTCTCCCGAGATGACAACCCCGGGGGAATCCACGACGGAACCCGAGACGATCCCAGACGGTCCTGGTCCGAAGGTGCTTCCACCTTCTTTGCCTGCAACACCGTTGCCGACAGGTACTTTGTCAACGGCCTCCCCATGGGAGTCTATGAAGTATTCGACCTGGAGACCATGGATTCTCCCTTTGCGTTCAAGACGAAGTCCGGTACGCAAAACAGCCTCGTTTCCGAGTTCCTCGTGGCAGCGCTGTTGTGGGATCTGGCGGATGGTCCCAACGATGACGAACCCTTCGATCAGGTAAGCGGGATGGAGATCGCCCTGTTCGACTCCATCTTCAACTACTTCTCCGCCCAGACCTTCACAGACCGAGGGTATCAAGGGGTGGATCTTGTAGATTTCCTGGACGGGTGGTTCTGCAAGGGATGGGAAATGATGGAAGCGGTGGAAGCGTTGACCGACTCCCGGCTGTTCAACTACGATTTCTCGGGACCAGAGAACTGCGCCTTCTAGGCAGAATCATCTCGTCTGGCAATTCATTTCAAGGTGAGTAATGGTTGATTCACTGGTAGCCGGACTCAATCCGGAGCAGCGTCGAGCCGTGGAAACCACGGAAGGGCCGGTTCTTGTTCTGGCGGGAGCGGGAAGTGGGAAGACTCGTGTCATCACACACCGAATCGCCTACCTCTTGTCACAGGGGGTGCCCGCCGACCGCATCCTGGCCATGACCTTTACCAACAAAGCGGCAGCGGAGATGCGGGAGCGAATTCGCTCCATGATTGGTCCTGAAAAGGCGGAAGGGTTGCTCATCTCCACCTTCCACTCTTTTGGCCTGTGGATCGTTCGACGAAGCGCCAAATTTCTCAAGCTTCCCCGAAACGTGCAGGTCATGGACGAATCGGACCGGAGGGCCTTGAGCAAAGAGATTCGCAAAGAGCTCAACCTCAGCGAATTGGACCTCACCCTGGATGAGTGGAGCGCCTTCTTGATGAATGTGAAGGGGTGCGGAATGGACCCCGAGAAGGCCGCTTCGACCATGGGCTATCGGAAGGGGGGTCTGGTCTCGAAGCTCTACGAACTCTACACACGAAGACTTAGACTGGCACAGAGCCTCGACTTCGACGACCTCATCTTGATGCCCGTCGAGCTGTTCGAGGAAAACAGCGAAGTCCGAGAGCTCTACAGGAATCAGTTCGACTACATCATGGTGGACGAGTACCAGGACACCAACCTCCTGCAATTTCGACTTCTCCAGATGCTCGTCAACGACAAGCGAAACCTCTGTGTTGTGGGGGACGACGACCAGTCCATCTATGGCTGGCGGGGGGCCCGAGTGGAGAACATCCTCGAGTTCGATCAGCAGTTCCCTGGGGCAGCGGTGATAAAGCTCACTCGCAACTACCGCTCTCGGCAGAACATCCTGGCACTGGCCAACGCCGTCATTGCAAAGAACGTTCAGCGCCACTCCAAGGAGTTGTGGACCCAAAGCCAGGACAAGGTGCCTGCCGAGAAGATGTTCTTCGACACAGACAAGGATGAAGCCCTGGGGATCACCCGCCGGATTCGCCGTTTGTTGACCCAGAAGACTCGCCCGGACGATGTCGCCGTTCTCTATCGGACAAAGGGTCAGTCCAAGGTCTTCCAGGAGGCCATGCGAATGGAAGGAGTTCCCTACCGAGTGGTGGGCTCCTTCGACTTCTTTGAACGCAAGGAAGTCAGAGACTTCATGGCCTATGTGAAGCTGGCCGTGAACCCCAACGACGCCACGGCCTTTCGCCGAGTGCTGAACTACCCTGCCCGCGGGGTTGGGATGGCCACCCTGGAGAAGCTCGACCGGTACTACAAGCAGGGGTTGCCTGTGTCTGAAGCAGCGTCCACATTCCTTTCTCAGGAGGGGGAGCACCTGAACATTCGAACCCGCCGCTCCCTGGAAGGTTTCATCCACCTCATCCATGAGACCAACAAGCGCCAGCGGGAAGCCAGCAAAGGGGAGCTTGTTGCCATCATTCGGGGGCTCTTTGGGCAGTCCGGGATGAAGGACGATCTCATTTTAAAGAGTGACTTTGGACTGAAAGCCATTGGCGCCCTCATCGGCCTGCTGGAGCAGGGAGTTTCCACCGGTCAATTCACCACCCTCCAGGGATTCGTGGAAGCCATGACATTGCAGCAAAGCGAGTCCGACTTCTCCAGCGGCGACGACGGGAAGGGGTGTGTGACGCTGATGACGATTCACTCGGCCAAGGGGCTGGAGTTCGACAACGTCTATCTGGTGGGGCTGGTGGAGGGACTCTTTCCCCATGCCTTGTCGGTGGAGGAAGGTTCGGGAATCGAGGAAGAGCGACGCCTCTTTTATGTGGCCATCACGCGGGCCCGGGAACGGCTTGTCGTCTC
>CALFHQ010000238.1 GCA_937876385.1 uncultured Pseudomonadota bacterium | reverse complement strand
GGGCGAACGAGAGGACCTTGCCGGCGTCATTGACTCCCTCCAAGGCGAGATCGCGGCCCTTCGTGAAAAGGTGGCAAACAAGGAGCGCGCACAAATAGAGCTCACCGGCGAACTCACCGAGCTTCGAAGCACACGGGAGCGGCTCAATGAGACCGTCAACGGCTTGGAGTCGGAAGTGGAGCGAGCAGAAGAACTCGAACACCGGGAACTGGAGTTGTCAGCCGAGTTGAGAAGGCTACAAAACAAGCTGGCCCAGAAGGACGACCTCCTCAAAGTCTATGAGGAAGAGTTGGAAGGGATGGAGCAGATGGAAGGGCAACTGACCGAACTCCAGAAGGCCCGGGAAGAACTCGAGAAGAACCTTGACGATGCCAAGCGGCGCATCAACGACGAGCGACGCGTATTCGTTGAATTGGAAGACAACTACAAGAACACGATTATGGGGCTGAACAACGAGAAGGAAGACGCCCTGATTCGCCTGTCGGAATTGGAAGAGCGAGCCCGAAAGCTCGAACAGCAGTTGAACCAGAGCCGGGAAATGCTCCGAAAGCTGTTTCAGTATATGGAGACCTGGCGAGGCCATCGACAACGCATCGAAGAGACCTTCCGTTCCTTCCTTCAGCAGTAAGCAAAACAGCACCACAGCGAGCGCAATACCCCCCCAGACCCCTCTCGATCTGGTACTTCGAGCAAGCCATGAGCCGACTGACGCAGCCTACGGGGATGATCGCTGGTCAAGATGACCCTGTTTAGAGCCCTTCGAGAAACTCGTCGTCGAGGTCCAGGTCGGCGATTTCCTGCACCGCAGCTTCCAATTCGTCCATCATGTCTCGGTGTCCCTCCAACTGAGGCTCCGCCGCAGGAATGCTGCCAGCCACCGCTCGAGTGCCTTCCCACGTCGCCACCAGGGCTTCGGCGAACTCGAGACTGGTCTGGAAACGGTCCTCTCGCTTCTTCGCCAGCGCTTTGAGGATGACGTCTCCCATCTCCACCGGAATGTTCTTGTTCGTGGTGGTGGGATGCGGCGGCTGAGTGAACTGGTGGTGGGCTAGAATGTTCGCCGAAGGGAACGGAGTGCGGCCGACCAGGAGTTGATAGGTCAAAACTCCGAAGCTGTAAATGTCGCTGATGTGGTCAACGAAGTCACCCACAATCTGCTCCGGAGACATGTAGAGCGGGGTCCCGCAAATGATGAGGGTCTTGTGCGGGTTCTCATCCAGAGCCTTTGCCAGTCCGAAGTCCATGAGCTTCAGTACCTGCATGTCTGGACGCTGAAGCATGACGTTTCCCGGCTTGATGTCCCGGTGAACAATCTGCTTGTCATGGGCATACTGGAGGGCCTCGGCGAGCTGATTGACAATGCTCAGGGCTTCCTCCACCGGGAGACTTCCCTTCGCATCTCGTAGCCGGTCCTCCAGGGTGATGCCGTCGATGAATTCCATTGCAATGTAAAGGTTGTCACCCACCTGCCCCATGTCGAAGAGGGTCACGATGTTGGGGTGGTTCAACGACGCGGTAGTCTTCGCCTCACGCAGGAAGTACATCTTCGCCATCTCGGAGGGAACCTGATTGCGGAAGAGGAACTTCAGGACGACCATTCGGCCCAGAACCTTGTCGTAGGCCTTGTAGATAACTCCGTGTCCACCCTGTCCAATCTTTTCGACGATGTCGTAGCGGTCGGCGATGTTGTCCTTGTGGGGCAACAGCAACTCCGAGGAATCCCCCTTGCGGGTGCGCATCTCTTCTTCGCTGGCGACTTCCAGTCCGACGGTCATGGTCTGCGCAGCAGAGATCACCATCTGTTCCAAACGGTTCTGCCAGTTTCGCACCTTCTCTTCCATCGGTCCCGATGTCGAGAACTCCCGCAGGTAGGGCAAAGCGATTTCCGGGGTGTTGGTCATCTCGCAGAGTTTTGATAGGGCGAACAGGGCGGGAGCGCTCTTCGTCGACAGTCCGTGGAACTCCAATATCTCCCGATACTTCTGCTTGGCACTTTCCAGATCCTGGGTGTCTTCCAGGATACTCGCCATGGACATGGCCGCTTCAATATAACCTTCGTCCAGCGGGGTCAACCGCTTGAAGAACTCGATGGCGAGGTCGCTCTTGTGAAGGCGCATCATGATGTTGCCCAGCGCCAGCCAGTTCTTTACACGCTTGTGGCATTCAACGACCTTGTTCCACTTGCCGGCAGCTTCAAACAGCGGGATCGCCTCGTTGAGATCCCCAATGCGCTCAAGGTGCTCTGCAGCCGTAACAACCTGGCCGAACTGGAGGCGGGCCCGGGCCGCGTGGCGAAACTCCCCGATACGCTCGTACACCTTCGCCGCGTGCTCATGCAACCCAGCTCGGCTGAAGGACTCGGCGGCCTTCTTGAACTGACCGGCAACGTAGAAGCTCTTTGCAGCGCTGCGGAAATCTCCCTCGGTGGCGTGAAGAGCGCCCATGATGGCAGCGGCTCGCTTCTTGTCCCCCAACTCCTGGTACACCGCTGCGCTCTTCTTGAACTGCTTGGCTTTAAGGTAAAGAGCGGCCGCATCTTCCATCTTCCCGGCCTGCATCAAATAGTCAGCCGCCTCTTCAAACTTTCCAGACTTCACGAGAACCTGAGAAGCAGATACCTTGTCCCCAACCTTCAGATAGGAGTTGATGGCTGCTTCGTGGTCGCCCAGATCGATGAAGATTTCTGCGGCCCTCTGGTGCTCGCCCAGTCGCAGGTAGATTTGAGCCGCCTGTCTGGGTCGGTTGAACTGCGTATATACTTGGATTGCTCGCTGATAATTCTCCTGCTCCACCAGGAGCTTCCCGGCTTCGTCGTACTTCTTTTCCTTGATGAGACGGTTAACCTTCTCTTCCAGCTTAGGTTTGGTCCTTGCGATGAGCACAATGAGCAGCAAAACCACAACCACCAGAGCGGTTGAGCCGATTCCCACAATCAGTAAGGTAGACGCTGCCAGCAACTCGAAGCACCCCCTGCTTTGAGATACTTTATCTCAGGGTTGGCAGCCTTGCAAGCGCTTTGGAGCGGCTAGAGCCGTGCGGAGTTTTCGTTTGACTTTCATGGGTGCGAGCGCTATATCTTTTCAGCATGGCGAGAACGATGCCGAGGGCAGTAGATTCAAGACTAAGTGACAATTGCTCGTTTATGAATAGTGCAAATTGGGAGTAGAGATATGCTTCGCTGCACAATAGCGCTTGCAGCACTTTCCATGTGGCTTCTGATGGCAGCACCGGCCTACGCCCAGCAAGGGCCGGTCGGGTCGTCAGATGACGCCGGTGCTGCAGAAGAAGAAGGCCTCCCTCCAAACTACGGGGCCAAACTGCGCAAGATGGAGGAAGATGTTGTCAGTCTCAAGGAGCGAATCTACGCTACCAAGACTCGCCTCGTCCTGCTCAAAGAGAGGATCTTGTCCGACGTTGTCAACGGCGCTTACGCGATTGTTGTCCACAAGAATGACATGGGAGCGGCCTTCACCCTTGACCAGGTGATGTATTACATCGACGGAAAGAAGAAGCTCTTCTTGCGAAACAAGGCTGGGAATCTCGACAAGGAACGGCAAATCGAGGTCTTCTCTGGGTCAGTATCCCCCGGAAACCACGTGATTTCGGTGGAGATGGTGTACAAGGGAACCGGTTCCGTGTTCACGTATCTAGACGGCTACAAGTTCAAGATCACGTCAAAATACACCTTCTACGCCAGCGAGGGACGGATCGTTAAGATTCAGTCGGTGGGCTACGAGAAGGGGGATTTTACCTACAGTCTGGAAGAACGACCGGCCATCAAGTTTGAAGTGGCCCAGTACAAGTTCAACCCAGAGAACCTGGCGAAACTGACGGGTAAGAACAAGGACGACGATTGATGAGGATGCGACCCGCATCGACTGGCTGGGTCCTCCTCCTCCTCTTTGGATGGCTCGGGACCCCTGCGGTGCATGCCGAAGAGCGTGCCACCCCGGCAGAGCTCCACTTTGCAGAGGCACGTAGAGAACTGCAAAAGGCGGAGGTCCTTCTTCAGGAATTGAACGACGACGTCGAGGCCCTTCGCTCCGGCGGCTACCAGTTCGATCCCACCAAGAGATACATCGATGCTCGAACGTCCTTCGACTTGAAGGAGTACGATAAGAGCGCCCTCTATTTGACCAGCCTCCTCGAAGACGATCGGTTTCGCACAGACCGCCACTACTACGACGCGATCCAGTTGCTCGCCGTATCCCTGTACAAAGAAGGCAACTTCAAGGCATCCGCACATCAGTTCTACAGGTTGGTGGAAGCGGGTGCCCATTCCGAGACGTCCCTCGTCTTTCTCGTGGAGATCGCTACTCACCTCGGTCGCATGGACGAACTGGACAGCCTCATAGACAAGATTTCGCAGCAGCCCCCCACCGACGCCCTCCACTATGCCAAAGGAAAGGCCCTCTATTTCCTTGGCCGATTCGACGACGCTGTATCCGAACTCACCCGACTGCAGAACCGCACCACCGACTGGTTCAAAGCG
>CALFHQ010000237.1 GCA_937876385.1 uncultured Pseudomonadota bacterium | reverse complement strand
CCTGGAGAAGCTGAACTCCAGCTCTGATTCCGGTATGTCGACTCGTTCGTTGATGGCAACCATGCTTCTCATCCCGTTTCCAACGAGAGTACACACAAGTGGCCAGGAATCAAGTCAGTCGGCACAGATATGAATGACTTCAGGGCGCTCCTCTCCGGTTTTCGGGTCTGTTGTCGTGCGAATCACGCTGCGACATCCAACGAACATCACAAACTCAGAGCAAACTCCCACGTGCCGTATTCTGGGGGAGCGCACGATGCAATCCTCCCCATCGTTGCAGGGGACGGTGCGGGACTCCGCCACGGTATCGGTTCGCTGGTACACGCAGCTTCCCTGGCAGTCGCTTTCCTCGTAGCACTCCTTGTTGTGATCCGTGGTTCGGCAGATGCAGAACTCGCTCTGCGAGAGACCGTGTCGCCCCCAGTTTCCCTTGCACTGCCGACACTTTTCAATCTCCGCATCACGGGCGGGGTTTGCAGGACCCTTCTCCAGTTTGACGGCGGTGGATGGCGGCGAAGATTTCTCTTGCACGGTGGAAGCCCCGGAACAGGAAACAAGAAGGACAATGAGTGCAGACAGCATGGAGGTTTTCATAGCGCCCATAGACACATCTCCTCATGGCAAGTTCCTTCCAAAGTCCTTGAAAGTCGAGGCCGCGTGATTTAGGAATAGCAGCCGAAGAGAAACCGAAATTGACCCGGAGGTCCCATGTCACAGGAACTCGTTTCGTTGGAAAAGCGAGGGCCCACGACCCTCATTACGATTAATCGTCCAAAGGCCCTGAACGCTTTGAATCAAAACGTTCTGGTGGCCTTGAAGGAAGCCTTGGACTTAGCCGATGCAGACCCATCGGTGCGGGGAGTCATCATCACCGGGGCCGGGGGCCGTGCATTCGTAGCCGGTGCCGACATTGCAGAGATGGTGGATTTCGATGGCGTCTCTTCTGAACCCTTTGCCCAGGCAGGATTTGACGCCATGCGTGCTGCCGAGTTGTGCCGGAAGCCGGTCATCGCTGCGGTGTCGGGCTTTGCATTGGGGGGAGGGATGGAATTGGCTCTGGCTTGTGATTTCATCTTTGCTACCCCCGAATCCAAATTCGGGCAACCCGAGGTAAAGCTGGGGGTCACCCCCGGATTTGGTGGCACCCAACGCCTGGCTCGCCTGGTGGGAAGGAACAAGGCGAAGGATCTCATCTTCAGCGGTCGCATCATCGATACCGAAGAAGCGGTGAAGATTGGCTTGGTGGACCGTGTTGTCCACGCCGACGAGCTGCTCTCCACAGCGCTGGGATATCTGGATGATGTCGCACGCATGGGACCCATGGCCGTAGCAGAAGCCAAACGAGTCATCAACGACGGAACAGACCTTCCCCTGAAAGAAGGACTGGAGATGGAGAAGGAGGCTTTCTGCGGTCTATTCGATTCAGCGGATCAAAAGGAAGGAATGCAGGCGTTCCTGACCAAGCGCGCTCCCGATTTCAAGGGAAAATAGGGGTCTTGGGCGGTTCAGGAGTTTTGCCGCTGTCTCGATTGCGACACAATTGCTGGCAGTTCCACTCACAGTTGGATCGATTGTCTGCGGTTGTTGCGTACCCTCCGGGGTCGTACTCCCCTTCAGGGCAACGGTCCATGCATCCAGACAAGCACTCGTCGTACTTTGCTGATATGGGGTGCATGGAACAGCTTCCCACGAGCACCAGAACAAAGAGCAGCGCTACACCGATTCGGGCGATTCGCACTTGAGGATTCATCTGAGACTTCGACATTGACGAACCTCCAGCCAGTCCCGGCTATTTTGTGGAAAGAACGACGGGTGCGGTCCAGATTCCACCGCGCATGTCAAATACCAAGACATCGGCATTCGGGGAGAGGGACGGATTTCGCGCCTCCGCCGGCACTCCCAACATCGCTGCCGCAAAGGGAATGGGCGCCCTCAGATCCGCCAGGAAGAAGTGGCAACCGGTGATCATCTGGCCATCGTCCTTGCACTCTTGATAAGTGAGGAAACGGCTCTGGTCGTCGAAACGGCCGTGATTTCCCTGGCCCAACGGGTGCAAAGTCTTCGACGGCAAGTCAAACAGGTACAAGCCGGTGTGAACTCCCTGGAACAGAACCCAGCGGCCATCGAGGGACCGCTGTGCGCAGCAGTATCGGTCTCCGTCTGGAGAGAGTCTGATGCTCTCCTCCCCAGCGGTCCAATGGATCTGGTCCTCGATGATCTGGATCCAGCCGTCGCCGTGGCGGTTTCTGGGAGCAGATACCGGACTCCCATTGAGGGAAACGGCCCTTGCTGGAACGTCACTGGTGCGCTGTTGCGAAACACGAAACTCCACCGTCTCCCCCGATTCTCCCCAGCGAGGCAACTGGCCGCAGTTGGTGGCTTGCACCACCTGGGTCAATTCACCTCCCTCAGCGGGGATCACGAAGAGGGCGTCCTTCTTGTCATTGGAGAACAGAATTCGGGAACCATCAGGGGAAAACACCGGGGCAGAATACTCGTCGGATGAAGTCAGAGCAACCGCCTCCCCGATGGAGGCACTGTGGCTACCTGTGAGAGCCAGCAAAGTCGCTCGAGCACTTTCCGTGCCTTCATCCTCTTTGTCCTGACAGGAGACGGCGGTGCCCATTGCAAGCACACACACCGCCACGGCAATTCCTCGTCGGCGACGCAGCGCAAACAGGAACGCCAGGAGAACGCCTGGAATAAGGAGGCCAGAGGGGTTCCCGGTCGAGTCTGTCTGACAACCGTTGCCGATGGTCACTTCAGTGGAATTGGGACCATCATCGCCGGGCAGGACGGTTCCGGGTTGCTGCGGTTGTGTCCCCGGATCCTCTTGTTCACTTGGATCGTTGGGATCATTCGGCGTTCCGGGTTCAACGTCCTCACCCTCGGGGGGTTCGTGCCCCTGGATGTCGGCTTCCCCGGGAGACCACTGGTCCCCTTGCGTCACCACATCGCCCCCTTCGGTGGGGGGAGTGTAGTCGGAGGGGTCGTTCTCCCCTTCGATGAGTCCAATGGAGCACCACACCTCCTGGTTGGTCATGACGGTGCAGGTGCGTTCGTTGGAGTAGTGCCCTGGATAGCTGGCCTTTACGGTGTAGGTCCCAGTCGGAAGGGCGAAGGAGTAGATCCCTTCCGGGCTGTTGGTGATGTCGGTTTGGTATACCCCATCTCCCGCCACGACGACGGTCGCCTGGGTAAGTCGAATGGACATGTTGTCTGGACCATTGCCTTGGTCCTGATAGATGATTCCCCGCAGCGCTCCGGTGTTGGGGGGAGTCGGCTGGTCATCCACCAGCGGAAAGAGTCCGATGGAGCACCAGGTCTCGGTTCCGGCTGTCACGGTGCAGGTTCTGCTGTTGGCCCAGTAGCCTGACTTCGATGCGCTGACGATGTACTGCCCTGGAGGCACGGCCAGCAGGTAATCTGCGTCCAGCCCCATGGCGTAGGTATTCTCGTCGTATCCCGGCCCGGACACGTGGATACCGGCACCGGTGAGGCGAATGGACATATCGCCCGTACCCACCCCTTTTTCCTCGAAAATCACCCCTCGAAGCATCCCTTCCACGGGTGGAGGGTCGTCTTCCTGGAGGAACAGGCCGAGGGAGCACCACGTTTCTCCCCCGGGGATGACGCTGCACGTTCTGCTGTTGGTCCAGTATCCACTGTAGTTGGCGGTAACGGTGTATGTACCTGCGGGAACCGAGAATGCCCAGGTTCCATCGGGTTCCAGAGCCTGCGTGCTTTGGTTGACGCCGTTGCCTGAGAGCACAACGTTGGCCCCCGGCAGTCTCACCGACATGTCTGCCGAGCCCACCCCTTGATCAGCAAAGATGGCCCCCTGGATCTTCCCTGCGGTGGGAGTAGGAGGGGTGATGTCTCCTCCCCCTTGCAATCCCAGAGATTGTCGAATGGCCAGGTAGTGCGCCTGGGCCGCTGCCTGCAGTTGTGCGTTGTTGGAGAGGTAGGTGGCGTCGTTGGAGCAGTTGTCAATGAAGGCCAGTTCAGACAGGGTAGCGGGGCAGGCGGTATTCTTGATGACGTAGTAGCTGGCGGTCTTGCCCCCGCGGTCGGTGAGGGCTGGCCAGGTGGCCGTCATGTTGTCCTGGATGGTATCTCGCTGGTCGAAGGAGGCATTGGAGCCATAGGTGTAGCAGTACGTTTCGATTCCCGTGGCAGACCCGTTGAAGGCGTTGCAGTGAATGGAAGCGAATCGGTGTGCGCCGTTGTCATCGGAGAAGTCGGTGCGAGCACCCAGGCTCACGCTGGTATCGGAGCTTCTGGTCATCAAGGGGCTGAGGTCTGGATCGGCGTTCATGAGGTCGTACAACATCCAGGCGACCTGCAGGGTCACGTCTTCCTCTTCCAAACCGCACCCAACTGCTCCTGGGTCTGCGCCGCCGTGGCCGGCATCGATGCAGACTTTGTAGGAAGCAAGGGCTTGTGACGGGAGCAACAGCCAGCTTGTCACGAGAAGGCAGGTCAGACGACG
>CALFHQ010000236.1 GCA_937876385.1 uncultured Pseudomonadota bacterium | reverse complement strand
TCACATCCATATGCATCTTCTCGGGGGTCAGAAGATGGGATGGCCTCCCGTGTAGGTCGTAAAGACCGTCTCTTCAGCTCGAAGCGTAGGCCGTTCGAGTGCGCTGTCCTTGGAGACAACGGAAGCACGCGCTGCGGCGATTCGGAATTGCGTTGGCGTCCACGAAACTGTCCATGCAATCAACCAACATCATCGGCTTCTTGCGGCTCTTACAGTAAACCTCCGGAACCTTGTCGCTCTTTCTCTCGAAAACCACCTTTTCCATCGCTTTCCCTCCAAACAAATCCAAACGCCACCCACAAATGGGTCAGGTCCAGTCGCGGCACGGTTTTTATGGAAACGCCCCTTCCCTGTCAAGACCAAAACAGAAAATAAGCAAAGAATTCTCGGAACCCCTAGAATTTGAACAGATTTTTCGGTTGTTCAGGAACTCTCGCAAGCCCCCGATATCCCCCGCTCCAACGACCATCGGGGGGAACGATTGAGGTCAGAGAGTGACCAATGTGGCAACGAAATCACGCCATTCTTCTGGCAGGTTCATCGCCCATTTCGATCTCAATTGGGCTACCGAATCGCAATCGGCGTTCAACAAGCAGGCCAGCAACTCCACCATCAAGGCCACCCGAGAGCCGTGTGCCAAGGCACTCCCCCGACGGGCAAAATGAAGACCTTCCGGGTCCCTGGAAGCGGCCATCGCAGTGAGGGCCGCATTGACCTGCAAGACCGCCGACCAGGGACGCTCTGACGCCAACCGAGCGGCAAGAGTGGCACGCCGTGTCACATCCTTCTCCTGCGCCACATTCCACCATCCCTGGAGAGTCTCGGCGTCGCCACCGTCCAGTCCGGGAAGAAGCTTTTGCCCGACACCCGACACAGCGTCGTACCTGTCCCCCTTCATGAATAGAGACAGAGCCTCCAACCCCATTCCCAACCCCTTGCCCTTCCCATCCGCCTGTTCTGCGGTGGTCAACTCCTGCACCTCGTCCAGGCGTCCCACGGTGACAAGAAGCAAGGCACGCAAGAAACGAGCCTCGGGGGTGTCCACATTCGCCAGCCTGTCATCGGCCTCTTCAAGACGCCCCAACCGCGCAAGCACCAGCGCCTCCATGGTGGGGTTCACCAAGGGAGAATCTTTCGACCATTTTGGCCACTGACAAGCCCCGTCAAGGCACGCCCAGGCAGCGGCGTCGGTGCCCCTTGAGACGACCTGATTCGTGGACCCGCCCAAGGTGCGGCCAATCTCCAACTCGAGGGCCGTGAGGAGTGGGTCATTGGGTTCAAGGGCTCGCAGGGCCTCCAGAGAAGTCTGAGCCTGCCTCCAATCCTCCAGATGAATGGATGCCACCAGTTCGCACCGGTGGGCGCCTGGGTTGTCCTCGGCATCAAGACTTCTTCGACACGCCTCTCGTGTCTCACCGAATCGTTCTTGCTCCAGCAGGTCGGACCCCTTCGAAAGCCACTCCAGCGACCTCACCTGAGCCGGAGAGCCGCACCCCGGCAACCACACAATAGCCAGCAAGAAGAGGGCGGGCCACAAGTTGTTCCCCCTATTTTCCTTCAACAACCGACACCTCACAGGTCAAAGCGAAGTTCCCCTTCATGTCTTCCCCCATGCAGAGGGTCAAAGGGTCTGTATCGGGCCAGGTGATCTTCTCGATGGACGGAGTTCCTCGTTCCAACCTTCCCGAACAAACCGGATTCGACTTCAGCACCGTCCCCGATTTGTGATGGAAGACCTCCACAACCACGCACGCATCCCCGGGGTCGCCATAGTTCTCGAAGGCGCAAACCCCTCTCATGGCCTCGCACTTGACCCGAATCCGAGGAGGATAGAGCTTCTCCTTCACCGCATCGCAGCCAAGGAGCAACAGGACCAACAAGCTGAATACCCAAATAAATCGCACGAAGACTCCTTGGAGGATGCAGCAGGCAGCTTGCAGCAACCAGCAGGCTGCAGGCTGCAGGCAGCGCGCTGCGAGCTGCTTGCTGTCTGCTGCCCGCTCCCCAACTATACTCCTTCCTCGTTGAATTCCAAAGCCTCAGCGGCTATTATGGGTAACCCGGTCATTCACCGGTTAGGAGCAAACTCATGTTTCGAACCTTCATGGCCCTCGCTGTGCTGGCCCTCGCCAGTCCGGCGCTGGGTTCGCCGTTTGACGAGAACTTCCACGACCAGACCCTCCGCATGGACTACTTCCACGGCGGCGGGGCTTCCGGGGAGTCCATCATTCTGGACCGTCTTCTCACCGAGGGGGAGTGGCCAGGCTCTCGAGTTCACCTGACGGATCAACCCGACTATGGCAAGTACCGCCTCGTCGTCGCCGCGAAAGCCACGGGCAAATCCATCTATGAGCAGGGGTTCAGCTCCCTGTTTGGTGAGTGGCAAACCACCGACGAAGCAAAACAGTTGTCCAGGGTTTTCCACGAAACGGTGCGCTTCCCCATGCCAAGAGTCCCCTTCACCCTCACCCTCCTCTCAAGAGATCACACAGGGGCCCTCGTCCCCATCTACAAGCAACCCTTCGACCTGAATCCGGAAACCGTGGAGAAGGGCTTTCGACACAAGGACATTGAGGTCATCCCCCTCCACACAGGGGGCGACAGCGCCACGTCTCTGGATGTCGTCATCATCGCCGACGGCTACACCGCCAAACAGTTGAAGAAAGGAAGAGCCGACCTTGAGCGCTTTGCCAAAGTCTTCCTGGAGACTCCCCCCTTCAACCGATACAAG
>CALFHQ010000235.1 GCA_937876385.1 uncultured Pseudomonadota bacterium | reverse complement strand
TCGAATGCGTCAGTGGTGGTAGTATCAGACCCTGTGTTAGCAGCGGTGTCCCCAAGGTCTTGGGGGGTGTCGTTGGATGAACTGCAGGCGGTCAGAAGTAGGAACGAAACTAGCGTCACCGCGGGTCGAAGATGAATACGTAGCATGGACTCCCCCAAAGTTCGATTGCTCAGATTTCTATCCTGCGGGAAGTCATGCAGATAGGCAAGAACGACGGACCTCGATTCGCAAGAAAACAGGTTCGTGGCGTTGTTTGCCCTAGGGTTGCAAGGAAAAGGGCGAATGTCCACCTCAAAGGGAGGTCCTTGACATCCCTCACCGCTCGGTTGACCATGAACCGGACATCTCACAGAGGTCACCCCGAGGAGAGTGATGAGCAGCATCTCACCAGCACGATGTCTCGAGACGTGCCGCAGCCAAGTTGATGGATGGAGTGCTGGATTGACTCCTCTCTTTCGATTCTGGGGGCGAAGCCTCTGGTTGGGGGTCTTTCTCTACTATATCACCCCTGTTCACTATCCGGGAAAGGGATTCTGGCTGGTCCTTCTCGGGATCGGTTCTTCTGTTATGGCGCTGCTACCCGCCTTGCGGAGAGTACCTCTTTCAGACCGACTTTCGGCAAGGTTCCGCCGCCTCCTCACCGTCTTGGCCCTGGCCCTTCTCTGGGCCACTGTGGCAGCGGCCCTGGTGAAGACACTCCCCATTCTGTTGTCCTTTCAGCCCCTTCTTTCCCTCGCCCTGGCCGCTGTGGTGGGGCTCCTCGGGATCGCTGCCTGGCGCAAGCCGTCCCTTCGTCGAGTGGTCAATTGGTTCACCCCGGTGTGGTCCTACCAACTCCTCCTCGTTGCCGTTCTCTTCGTCCATTTCAGCGGCTCCAGTGGCGCCACCTGTCAGCAAATCGGCCGCAATCCCAAGGTGCTGGCGCTCCTCTCGCAGAAGACCCTCTTTGGTTTGGAATCGGTTGGGCCGGTCTTTCCGTATGATTCCGCCTACGACCCCACCCGCGGCCTCTTTGTGGTTTCCTTGAAGGAGCAACGGGCGGGCTATTTCAATGTCCTCGACCCGGCAGGGGAAGCGTCCAGCGCTCTGGCGGTGGTGGACGGAACTGATGGCCGCATATTGGCGCTTCATCCTCTGCCCAACCGAGACGCTGTGAGCTACCCCCAGAACCTCGTGATTGACCCCGAGTTGGGGGTTGCTGCAGTGTATTTCGTAAGTCGAGAATTCCTTCACTCGGTGGCCACCTTCCGATACAGCCGAAGGAGCCTTGAGCGTTTGACCACACGAACCTTCGAACCCTACGAAGAGGGTGCCCAAGGCAATATCGGTGAACCCGACGGCATTTTGCGCCTTGAAGGGACCCATGAAATCGTTGTGAACACGTACGGAGGGGGAGGAGCCTGGCTTTGGACAGCGACACTGCCGAACCTCACCGATGAGCGCTTTGTCCGGGTGGACTCTCGATTCAAACTCCTCGACAAGACGTCACACGATGCGGCACGGGGGCGAATTCTCGTGGCATCACACACCGGGAAGGTGCTTGTCCTGGATGACGAGACCCTCACCGTGTCCAAAGCCATCTCCACCTTAGACCCTGTTACGGCAGTGGACTTTCATCCCGACACCGGGGACTTCTTTGCCACGGGAGTGCTTTTTGGGGAGCTCCTTCACATCGATGGGGAGACTCTGGAAGTGGTGGAACGAGTGTCCACCGTAGGAACCCCGCGGAGTCTCGCCATCGATGCCAATCGGGGGCTGTTGTTTGTTGCGGGATACGTAACCGGTGAGGTTGCCGTGCACGACCTTTCAACCCTCAAGCGGCTGGACACGGTGAAGGTTGGAAGGGTGGCGAGGAGTCTTCACCGACTCCCCGGCACGGGATCTTTGACAGTGTGTTCTTCGTGTGGGCTTCTGGAACTCACCGGGGATTGGGGACAGGGGGAGGAACCGTGAAGCTCTCTCTGAAAATGCTCACTTTGAGTGGGTGGAGAACGGGTCTCTGGACCCTTTTCTCGATGGGTCTCCTGGTTGGCCTCTCGCCTGCTTATGGCGCTCCTATCTGGCAGGGGGTGGCTCTGTTCGGCTTTGCTGGAGGGTTGGCCTTTGGACTCCAGGTGGCAGCGGGACGCCGAGAACAGTCTGTGTTGCTGGCGTGGGGAGCGTTCCTCGCTGGTGCCTTGGTACTTGGTTTGTCCGTAGGGGTTTGGAGCCTCCTGGTGTTGCCACAGGCGATTGTGTGGAGACCCTTCTGGACCAGCGTTGCTTTGATCCTTCCCATCCTGTTGTGGGGGATCTGCCTGTTTGAAGGGTGGCCCCGCCTAGTAGGCCCTGGAACTGGAATGTGGCTCACCGTTGTGGTTCTTGTCGTGGCTCTGGGAGACCAGGCGGCGGGAACCTCCCCGGAGGAATGCACCGACCTTGCCGAAGAAGGGGTTACGTTGATCTTTCCGAGACAAAGCTGGGAGAAGCAAGCCGGGGTGGGGGGAATGCTCCCATATTCCATGGTTGAGGTCTCTGACGGGCTCGTGGCTCTGTGCCTGAAGGATGCCTGGGAGGGATATCTTCCGCAATGGGGAGAGAGTGAAGTGGCCAACGCGCTGGCGCTCTTGGACCCCAAAACCTCCCAGTTAGTGGATCTGTTGCCTCTGTCGGAACTCTGGGGTTCCAGCCGGTGCGAAGAACTGTTGTGGGACCCGGCTTCCAGCACTCTTGTGACCTATCTGTCCAACCGCACGTCTCCCCACGCCCTAGTGGTGTATGACCTCAAAGACCATCATCTGGTCGAGCGAACCCGGCGGACCTTCGAGGAGGTGGAACCTACTGGTTTGACTTTTACCGGAACCCCCGGCGAAGTGGCGGTTTCGTTTAATAAACCGGTCCTTAGAAGCTTCGTTTTGCCCAACCTGGAGGAAGGCACCGAGGTGGTGTTGCCGTCGGTTTCACCGGTGGATTTCTATCGCTCTCTGGCGTGGGCCCCGGGGGGAATCCTTGTGACGTCATTGTCGGGTTCAGCCGTTTTTCTCCCCACGGGGGATGAGGAGAAGGCGACTTCGGTGAAGGTCTTCGATGCTACAACGGTCCCCACCCGGTCGAACTCCGGCGAAGGCTTCTGGCTGGCGGGCTATTCTTTGGGAAACATCTTCTTCCTCAGTACAAAAGGGGGCGAGCTTCTGAGGGTAGGGGAAGGGCCTATGCCAATGGGAGATCTTTGCGAAGTAGCTCCCGGCGAGGTCCTCCTGGCCACTGGCCTGAAAACTGGAGAACTTCAGGCAACTTGCTTGAAGGGAAAATCGAGCAGCGAAATCGCCCGCCTCGGCTCAGGCGCAAGGGCCATCCTTTTGTTGCGAGATGGATCGGTTCTGGTGGGTTCTTCTTGCGGAATCTGGAGGGTAAGCTCGAAGAAGGTAGGAGGTGCTTGTGCGGGGGACTCTTCCGGTCGTTGAGCATGAAATCCTTGTTTCGGCTGGACCTTTGGTCTTGTTGTCGCTACCTTTTCGGGCGGACCCACTGCGATGAATTGAATGAGGTCTCGGACGGTGAAACTTACTGCTCCTACAAATTTTGATGACGAGTTGGTCCCAGCACTGGCCGAGGCCGGAGTTGTGGAAGTCTACGGCAAGCTCACCCAAGACGCGGCCGGGGGGGGGCGTCCCTCCTATGTATTGCCGTCGGTGAATCGCGTCCGACTGGAACAACACCTGAAGGTGGTTCACGATGCCGGGATGCGCTTCAACTATCTTTTGAACGCTCCTACCCTCGGCGGGATTGAGAGCACCGCCAATGGTTACCACAACATTCGACAACT
>CALFHQ010000234.1 GCA_937876385.1 uncultured Pseudomonadota bacterium | reverse complement strand
CCGGGAGCAGAAACTCCCGCAGGTCCTTGGGCGAGACCACATCGGTGATGAACACTCCATCCGCCTTGCCCCAGACAACCTGTTGCCTTCCCACCCGAAGGTCCATCCAGGAAAAGTAGAGGTCTACGTACGCCTGACGGAGATCCAGCTCCAGGCGGTTGTCGTCGTAGTGGTAGAGGGTTGGATTGGCCAGAAATGCGCCGTGGGAACCGGTGTGGCGGAGACGCAAATCCAGGGTGTTCTGCATGATAGCGAAGTCCATGTTTTCATTCGCCAAGACGCCCACGTAAGTCCGGACATAGCCATCCGCGGTCGACTCGGCACGGGCCGGAAGCGACTCCAGAAGCATCGGGAGCAGCAACAGAAGCAGGAAGGCTCTGGTTGGTCTCTCGCTCCGCATTTTACATCCCTCGCTTCATCATGCGTTCGGTGAACTGTGACTTGTCTACCCCCTTGTCAATGAGGACGTTCTCGAGCTTCATGATCGTGCGGTGGTCTTTTTGCGTGTTGTGCATCTCCGAATGAACGATGATCCAGAATACACCGATCTTCTTGAAGGACTTGACGCTGAGGGTCTTAAGGGAGTCCCCATCTTCGTCGTAGAACTCCCGTTTGAGCCCGATCCACTTGTCCTTGATGACCCAAGTCACCGTCCTCGAGTACATGTAGTCCGAATTCTTCGGAGTGCTTTCGACCACGTAGCAGGTCTCCCCTTCGAGGGTCTCCTCTCGGAGGACTCGGTGCTTGTCCTTGTTCGGGTGGCGGTCGCCGAGGTCATCGTAGGTGAAGTCGGATCCCATGAAGTAGTCGCTCTTCGAATCTGACGAGATGCGCTTCACCTTCTTGAGAGCAGGGAGGTAGATCCACTGGTCGTCGTCGCGACCATCGTCATAGCTCCAATTCATGAAAGACGTGTTGCGCACATCAGCCGGGGTCTGGAAGAACATGATCTTCTTCTCGACGGCACCGAAGTCCCGCAGGAGCTGGTGGATCTTGCGGACCCGCTCGGAACCGGATCGATCGATGAGGCTCATTGTGAGGTCTGCTTCCTGGTCGGTTCCTGTGGGCCTCTCGTAGACCTTCGTCATGATTTCCAGACCCGAAGGCTCAGCAAAGGCAGCAGATGGAAAAAGGAGCCCCAGGGCGGCCAGGGCCAGCACGATACGAATTGCGTTGTTCATTTTTCTCCTCCTTGGAGTAGGTGGACCATCACCGTGACAGTCGCAACAAAGCTGACAAACATGCCCAGTGCGATGAGCGCCCCGAGCGCTCGATTGGGCGGAAATGCCGAGAGCAGCAGAACGAGGAAGCCAGAGACCACCACCACCGCATTGAACAGGATAGCGCGGCCCGAGTGACCCATTGTGGCGACCATGGTCTCCAAGCCCGGACCGGTCTTCTCGAGGTTGATGCGGTACCGGTCGATGAAGTGCACCGCGTAGTCGATGCCGATCCCGATGGTGATGCTGGCCAGAAGCGCCGTCGTTGTGGACAGCGGGATGTCCAGCAACCCCATCACCCCGAAGCCGATGGCTGCGGTCAGGACGATGGGAACTGTGCCGATGAGGCCAAAGCGCAAACCCCGGAACATCAGCGAGAGCAGGAGAATCACGATCAAGATGGAGAGAATGATGCTCTTCACCTGCCCTTCGAGGATCAGATCCGTGAAAACGAGGGCCTTATAGCCGGAACCCGCATAGTTGACATCCACCCCCAATTCCGCCAATCGAGGGCGGTGTGCCTCGATGCTCGAAATGGCCGCGTTCATGGTCCGGGAGTCGTCCTTCTTGAGTTGGAAAGTGACGTTGAGCCGGTTGTAGTCGTAGTTCACCACCTTCCAGAGGTTGTCCGGGTCGCCGGACATCTCATAGAGAAGCAAGTACTGGGCCACCAGGTCGCTGGACTTCGGGACCGTATCGAAGGCCTCTCGGTCCTCGTTCATCACCCGGTTCATACGACGCAGGTAGTCAACCAGGGAGAAGGAACTGCCGACCAGTTCGCGCCCCTCGACCTCTGTCTGCATCGCCCGTACCTCTTCGAGGATCTCCGGGGTCTTGAAGGCGCCCTTATCCCGGGCCTCCAGAATGGCGTTGAGGGTGGTCGTTCCGCCGAAGTGCTCGTTGACGAAGGCATCCGTTTTGACGATCTCGCTGTCGCGCTCGAATTTGTCCAGAAAACTCGAGTTAATCCAGATCCGACTTGCCCCGAAGAGGGACGCCCCCAGAATAATTGCCGTCGAAACCAAAATCGCCCAACGCGATCGGAGGATCCCCGTGGTCAACCGTCGAGCCATCCCGTCCACATCGTCATCCGTCTTCTTCGCCAGACGCCTGCCCTTGACTCCGAACAGGACAGACGCTGCCGGAATCAGCGTCAGTGACAGCACCATGGCCAGCAGCACGCCGAAGGCCGTGAACACACCAAAGTACTTGATGGGATAGATGTCGGAGGTCAAAAGCGACAAGAACCCCACCGCGGTTGTAACCGAGGTCATCACCACCGGCCGCCACATCTGATGGAGCATTTCGAGCACGGCATCCTTCAAGGGAATGTCCGGGTGTGCATCCCTGAAGAGCCCCAGGTGGTTGTAGAGATGAATCCCGTCGGCTACGCCAATGGCGATGAGCATCACCGGCATCATGGTCGTCACCGAATAGATGGGGATCCCCACCGCTGCCATGAGACCGAAGGAGCCGATGGTCGAGATCGCCACCACCAGGAAGGTCATTGCCGTGCTCCTGACCCCCCGCAGGACGAGGTAGAGCACCAGCAAGATGATCAGCACGACGGCCGGCACCATCTTCTGCATGTCCTTGGGAGCCAGGTGCGCAAGAGTCCCCTCGACGATGGGACGACCCGCTACGTAGATGGTCTCCGGTCCTTCGAAGGAGTCGGCCAGCTTCATGATCCGTTGGTAGAAATCCTGCGAGAAAACATCATCGCCAATGCGAGCGATGACGACGGCCACCGTCTCGTCCTCAGAGACGAGCCGGCCTCGCACCATGTCGTTGCTCCGCACGTGCTCGCTAAGTTCCTGGAGCTTCTCCGGGCTGGTCGGTGCCTTCCTATAGAAGCTCCTGACGTCAAGACCGAGGTCGGAGCCGACGATGTTGTCCGCTGTATACAGAGACGTGACGTCGGCCTTCTCGATGTCGGGATCTTGCTGGAGCGCACGGGTCAGATCCTTGATCTTCTGGAGCGTGGCGGAGTTGTAGATCCCCTCCGGGTTCTCGACGGCGATGATGATGCCGTCCCGGATGTTGAACCACTCCTCCGCCTGGTCTGAATAGACGAAGGCAGGGTGATCCGCAGGCATGTACTCGTCCAGGTCGGTCTCCATGCGAGAGCCGGTGCGAGCCTGGTAGCCTGCGGCTGCGGTCAGTCCGATGATGACGAGAATGACTGCCAGGGGGTGGCGTGTCACCCACCCGAAGAAGCGTTCCATGTAATTCCTCCATGTTTGCTATCGTTAGCTAACTCTGTTGTCGAAAAGATGCCTTCCCAGGGTGCGCCCATTCTGGACCCTCCGCCTACTTGTTGTGGGTGAGTAACGTCCGCAGCATCTCGATAAGCCCCCGTCCTTCTTCGGCCAGGTCGAAGCCATAGCCTGTCATCCGCCACCGACTGACCAACAGCCGGATGCTGCCTTGAATCAACAGGGTCATCCCCTCCGCCGAGACGTCACTTCGAATCATTCCGCATGCCTGACCTCTCGTGAGGACGGTAAGAAGGGATTCCTGGTGCTTGCGCATGATGTTGGCTACCTTCTCAGTGAGCCGGGGTTCGTTCTGGAAAATCTCCTCGGCGAAGATGACGGCCGTGATCTCTGGGCGCTCCTGGAACTTCTTCAAGGTGCTCACCAGGAAGGCCTCCAGTTGCTCCAGACTGGGGCAGTCGGTGCGGCTGAGCATCTCGCGCATCCCTTCAGACGCAAGAGCGAAATGGTCCAGGATCCCCAGGAGGATGTCTGTCTTGCTTCGAAAATGTCTGTACAGGGCAGGCTCCGAAACCCCGATCCGTTTGGCCAGGTTCCGGACGGTTAGACCCTGGATGCCGTTCTCCGCAATCAGGAACACCGCCTGGTCCATGATTTCCTGCTGTCGTTCGGTCCAACCTTCCATGGCCTCTTCCGCAATTCTGGAGCGCTAGTTATCGCTCGCTAACGCAATGTAGGGCAGCGCACTTCGGATGTCAACCTCCTTTCTATCCATCGTGCTTCCGCAGCGGCATCGTCGATGCTGGACCTCGCAGAGGGAGAGGTGTATATATGACATCAGGAGGTGGGGCATAATGACAACGGCACGCCGACCGACACAGACGACAATGCTCAAGGCTTTACTCTCGGCAGCAACCGAGCTGACCGCCGGCCTGTCTTCCGATACTCGGTATCGTAACCTCATCGAGGCCGTCCAGACGGTGGTTCCCTGCGACGCAGCGTCGCTCTTGCGCCTGGAGGGAGACGAGCTCGTACCGATCGCTATCAAGGGGCTCTCCCCCGAAGTGATGGGCCGGAGATTCGGCGTTGCTGAGAATCCACGCCTGCGGGCGATCCTTCGATCCGATTCGCCGGTGCGGTTCCGAGACGATGAGTCGGCACAGGACCCCTTCGACGGGCTGGTCATCG
>CALFHQ010000233.1 GCA_937876385.1 uncultured Pseudomonadota bacterium | reverse complement strand
TCACAGATTGATCCGGTGTGCAAGTACTTTGTTGGGAGAACACCCGATAGGCCCCACAGGTTTGGGTTGCCACGGTAATGGTGTGTGTCGACAAGGGGTCGTCGACACAGCTTTCCAGGGGCACCATTCCAAAATCGGTCTCCGTTGGGGTTGTGTCAACCGAGACCGCCCCCGACAATGGCACTTGGACCAAGCTGGGGGGTTCGAGGCCGCAAGGGCAAGGTAGGTCAACCTGATTTCACGGTTTTCGTTTGACCGGATCTGGGTCCGCTGATAGGGTAAACAACTGAAATCCAGCTTGACGATGACCGAACGTGACTCATTGAAGACCCACGGAGTTCAAATGCGAAACCGTCTCGTCCAGATCTTCATCATCGCTTTGATGTTTCTATCTCACCAACCCCCGGCGTCTGCAGAAGTCGGGGTGGATGAGCACCTGGGAGAAACCCTCCCCCTGGACCTCACCTTCACCGATGAGGATGGGAAAGAGGTTCGATTGGGGGATGCCATCGACCGACCCACCCTCTTGCTTCTGGTCTATTTTCGGTGCCCTGGACTGTGTGGCCCTCTCATGGGAGGAGTGGCCGACATGGTGGAGGTCATGGACATCGAGCCTGGGGAGAGCTACCAGGTGATAGCCATCTCCTTTGACCCCACCGAAGGTCCAGACCTCGCCAAACGGAAGAAGGCCAACTACTACAAGCGAATCAATCGAGAGCTGGATCCCGGTGACTGGCGTTTCTTCACGGGAGACCAGGAGAATATCGACGCCATCGTCCAGGCCGTCGGTTTCCAGTACGAGCCCCAGGGAAAGGACTTCAACCATCCGGCGGTGCTCACGGTTGTCAGTGCAAAGGGCAAGATCTCCCGCTATTTGTATGGGGTCGAGTTCCTCGCTTTCGACACCAAGATGGCCATCATGGAAGCCGAAGAGGGGCGAACGGGGCCCTCCATCTCTCCTGCACGACGGCTGCTGCTGTATTGCTTCAGCTACGACCCCGAAGGACGCACCTATGTCTTCAACATCTTGAAGGTCATCGCCACAGTCTCCCTTCTGGTGCTCGTCCTCTTTGGGCTCTTCCTGGGACTCACCACCCGAAGGTATCGCAGAGACCGAGCCGAGCGACTGGCGTTGGAGCAGAGCAGGGAGAAGTCGCCACAGACGAGTCAAGAGGCCAATCAAGAAGGTGCAAACGACGCGGACTCAGAACCCCCCAGCAAGGAAGGGTGAACCGATGAGCAACACTGCAGATCCGGTGAGCTACCTGGACTACCAGGGCCGGCACAAGGGAATCTTGGGCTGGATTCTCTCCACGGACCACAAGCGGATCGGAATTCTCTACATGATCTCCATGCTGAGCTTCTTCGGCGTGGGAGTTATCCTCGGCCTCCTCATGCGAATCGAGTTGCTCATGCCGGGGATGACCATCGTCACCCCTCGGGTGTACAATTCGCTGTTCACCCTTCACGGCATGATTATGATCTTCCTCTTCATCATCCCCGGACTCCCGGCGGTGTTCGGGAACTTCTTCCTGCCTTTGCAAATCGGCGCCGAAGACGTCGCCTTCCCCCGATTGAACCTCGCCTCGTGGTGGATTTACATGTTGGGTGCCGCTGTGGCCCTGACCTCCCTTTTTGTGGGGGGAGGCGCTCCCGACACCGGCTGGACCTTCTATGTGCCCTACTCGGTGCGCTCGGGGACCAACGTCACCCTCGCGGTCACCGGAGCCTTCATCCTTGGTTTCTCTTCCATCCTCACCGGAATCAACTTCATCACGACGATCCATCGCCTCCGGGCACCAGGGATGAGTTTCACCCGCATGCCGTTGTTCGTCTGGACCCTGTACTCCACTGCCTGGATTCAGATCCTCGCCACCCCGGTTCTGGCCATTACCCTCCTTCTGGTTATTGCCGAGCGAACGCTGGGACTGGGACTGTTCGACCCTGCCAAGGGTGGGGACCCGATCCTCTACCAGCACCTCTTCTGGATATACTCCCATCCCGCTGTTTACATTATGATCCTCCCAGGAATGGGTGTGGTCTCGGAGATCATCCCCACCTTCGCCCGCAAGGACATCTTCGGGTACAAGGCCATCGCCATCTCAAGTCTCCTCATCGCCTTTGTCGGGTATCTGGTGTGGGGACACCACATGTTCACCAGCGGGATAAGCGATACGGCGCGCTGGATCTTCTCTCTCCTCACCTTCCTCGTAGCCATCCCCAGCGGTATCAAGATCTTCAACTGGGTGGCCACGCTTTACAAAGGCTCCATCGACTTGAGACCGCCATTCCTCTTTACCTTGACCTTCATCTTCCTCTTCTCCATCGGAGGACTCACCGGATTGGTGACTGGTGCGCTGGCCACCGATGTCCATGTCCACGACACCTACTTTGTGGTCGGGCATTTCCACTACGTCATGTTTGGAGGCACCGGCATGGCCTTCCTGGCAGCGCTCCTCTACTGGTGGCCGAAGATGTTCGGAATCATGTACAACGAAAAGTGGATCTGGCGGTCCTGGGCTTTCATCTTCGTGGGCTTCAACATGCTCTACTTCCCCATGTTGATCCAGGGCTGGATGGGGCACCCGAGACGCTACTACGACTATGTCCCGCGCTTCCACGCCACTCACATCGTCGCCACCGTGGGCTCCTGGGTGCTCGTGACAGGCCTCCTCATCTTTGCCATTACCCTCTTTCGTTCCTTTAAGAGCCGAGTTCCAGCACCGTCGAACCCCTGGGGAGGACGAACCCTCGAATGGACCACTACCTCCCCGCCGCCGCTGTTGAACTTCACCCAGATCCCCACAGTCACCCGAGGACCCTACGAACCTGCCCCAACTCCCACGGGAGGTGAGACCTCATGAGCGTGCAAGCCGCTTCCCCGGCCACACACCACAAGGACCACACCGGCGCCCGAATTGGAATGTGGCTCTTCCTTTTCACGGAGATTCTCCTCTTTGGAGGGCTCTTCCTGCTCTATTCGGTCTACCGCTCCACCTTCCCAGAGGACTTCCACTACGCTGCCACCCACCTGGACACCCTCGTTGGAACCGCCAATACCCTCATTCTCCTCACAAGCAGCCTCACCGTGGTCCTGGCCATCGCTGCCTTGAGAAGAAACAACCGCAAGCTGTGCACCATCATGCTGTCGGTGACCATCCTGGCTGGACTCCTGTTCATGGTGAACAAGTACTTTGAGTGGCACCACAAGTTCGACATAGGACTCTATCCAAACTCCAAAGAGCTCCTCCGTCGAGCCCCCGGTGAGAACCTCTTTTACGGACTCTATTTTGCCATGACCGGCATCCACGCTCTGCACGTTATCATCGGCCTCGGCGTTCTCTCGGTGATGCTCTGGATCGTGGCACACAAACCCAAGAAGACGATTACGGTGGGACCCCTTCAGTCGGACCGGCTGAGCTTGGTGGAAGACCAGCGCGGAGCAGTCTGGACCCATGAAGGAGAAGGAGAAATAGCAGAAGCCGTAGTCACCCTGGTCTATAAGTCCAACGAGGAGATCAACGACGACACATGGTCCAAGCTGGAGAACTCAGGGCTCTACTGGCACCTGGTGGACGTCATCTGGATTTTCTTGTTTCCCCTGCTCTATCTCATCACTTAGCGGGAGGAGGAGCCGATGAAAGAACAACAATCGCTCTCCTATGGAAGCTACGTCCTTGTGTGGCTCGCCCTGGTGGTCCTGACCAGCGTCACGGTCACCATCGCGGGGATGCACCTGGGAGCCCTCAGCATCGCAACGGCCATCTTCATCGCCCTCATCAAGGGCTCGCTGGTGGTCTACTACTTCATGAACCTCAAGAATGAGGACGTGATGTTTCGTGTGATGCTCCTGGTGGCCCTGGTTACCCTCACGGTGATCATGGTCTTCACCTTCTTCGACATCAGTTTCAGGTGAGGTTGAATCATGAACGGCCCTAGCGCCACAATCGGAGATGCTGTTGACGATACCATGATCCTGATTACCGGGATCTCTGTCGTACTGCTGGCCATCATCACGGGACTCATGCTGTATTTCACCTACCGATACAGCAGAAAACGACATCCAGTGGCCGAGGAGGTGGGAACCTCCATCCTCCTTGAAGTCACCTGGACCATCATCCCCGTTCTCATCGTCATGGGAATGTTCTGGGCTGGATACAAGTCCTTCCGGGAGATGCGAGACGCACCCGAAGATGCCCTCCAAGTTACCGTCATTGGACGCATGTGGGATTGGTCCTTCGAGTACGCAAACGGCAAGAAGTCCGACCGGCTCGTGGTACCCCTGGATCAACCCGTGCGACTTCAACTCAAGTCGCTGGACGTCAATCACAGCTTCTACATCCCCGCCTTCAGAATCAAAGAGGACGTGGTTCCCGGCGGCAACACCTATTTGTGGTTCAAACCTCAAAGCACCGGCCCCGCTGACATCTTTTGCGCGGAATATTGTGGAGAACGCCACTCCTACATGATGTCTGAAGTTGTCGTGGTTCCCCAGGAACAGTTCGACGTGTGGTACCAATCAGACAGCGCTGAACTGCCCGAGACTAAGGCCTGGATTGATGCAGAAGCTGCCGCAGCGCAGGCACCCTCTGACACCGACGAAGCTCTCAGCGCGCTCCACAAGTACGGGTGCGTCACCTGCCACTCGTTGGACGGAACCGGAAACAAACTCGGCCCAACACTTAAGGGGGTCTTTGGAAAAGAAGTCACCGTGATGGTGGACGGCAAGGAAATCTCAGTCACCGCTGACGAGGCATACCTGAAACAGTCCATCACCCAACCGGCTGCGGCGCTGGTGAAGGGATTCGAGAACCTCATGCCCCCTCCGGCGGGAATGGGGCCAGACGAAATCGACCTGGTCATCGGTTACATCAAGGAGCTGAAGTAGGATGAGGACTCTTCTGGAACTCATCAAAGTGCGCATCGTCCTCCTGACGACGGCCTCTGGAGTCTCTGGATACCTCCTCCATCTCCAGACCATCGACCGAGAGTTCCTTCTTCTCTTCGCCGGGCTCTTTCTGGCCTCGGCGGGGGCCTGCGCCCTCAACGAATACCAAGACAGAGATCTCGACAGGAGAATGGCGAGAACCCGGAGACGCCCGCTTCCCTCGGGAAGAGTGCGCCCGATCCTGGCCCTCTGGGTGGCAACCGTCGGCATCCTCTCGGGGCTCTCTCTGCTCACACTAGCGACTCCCACTGCCGGTTTCCTGGGGCTTGCCGCAGTGGTGGGCTACAACGGAATCTACACCCCCCTGAAGCGGGTCTCCCCTTACGCCACCATCCCCGGTGCCGTGGTCGGAGCGCTTCCCCCGGCGATGGGCTGGGTGGCCTCCGGTGGGGCCCTCACGGACGAAGCGATCTGGGTCGTCATGGCCTTCTTGTACGTGTGGCAATTGCCCCATTTCTGGCTCCTCCTCCTTCACCGCTCGGGGGAGTACGAGGAGGCCGGCCTTCCCAGCATAGAACAGGTCTTTGGCCCCCGTCGATTGAGCCGAATAGCTTTTACATGGACCGCGGCCACAGCGGTGTGTGCGACCCTCTTTCCCCTCTTTGGGCTGGTGCAAAGCCCTCAGTTTGTGGCGCTCTTGACACTGGCCAGCGCCTCCCTCATTGCAGTGGGCGCCGGAGGGGTGCTTCGGGGAACCCGTTTGGCAGCGACACGCTCCTTTGTGGGCATTAATATCTTCCTCCTCTTCACCATGGCCCTTCTGGCCGCTGATGCCGTGGTGCGGTGAGGGAAACGTAAGTAGAAGGAGAGAAACTCCATGGGACTTGTGAATCAACTGACGCTGACTCCCAACACACAGATCGTCCAGCTAATGGACCCGCTGGTGTTCCTGATGCTGGCGTTCCACCTGTTCTTCCTTGGGGTCACCACGGTGTCCATTGGACTCTCCCTCATGACCCGAAAGCCCGCTCCGGCGGTTTCTCAACGTTTCCTGGAGCTGATGGCCCCCGGGCGCTTCCTCTGGCTCGTCTTCAGCCTGTTGCCGCTGGCCATGCTAACGGTACTGTACGGCCTTTACCTCCACGGAACCGAAAACCCCATCCTTCCCTTCCTGGAACGCATCTTCGTCCTCACTCTCCTCGGTTACCTGGCAGCGGCTTTCCATCAGCGAACCGGGAAGCGCTTTCTAGGGGCGCTGGCCACTCTCATCTTGTTGGGAAGCGCCTTCCACTTCATGGCCACCATGACCCTCATTTCAGTCCCCGAACAGTGGCAATTTCGAGCCCAACGCTTCCTCCCTTTCACCTTCTCCATTCAAGTGGTGGTCCACTTCGCCCAGTACCTCCTTTTTTCGCTTCTGCTCACCGGAGTTTCCATCCTCGTTCGCTACTTTGGTTGGCCGGAAGGACGCCTTGACCCCACACAACCCGGCACCTCGGGGATAAAAACCTGGGGCCTCGCCTTGACCCTGGCCCCCGCTTTGCTCCACCCCGTGGTCTTCCTTTGGGACTTCGGTACGGCGCATCACTTTGCCGTGTCGTGGAAAGTGTTCATTGTGGGCATGGTAGCGGTGGCATTTCTCCTTCCCGTGGCCATCATGTCCCTCTCCATGCTCCTCTCCAATCACCTGCGATTCATCATACCGGCGGCCATGTGCTCCCTCCTGGTCTTCGGCCTGTTCTTGAACCTGGAACAAAGATTCCAGAACACTGCCAACGCAGAACAAAGGACCGTGATGGCTCGCACCGTTGACTCTGAAAACACGGCGTGGACCAACGCCAGAGAAGCAGAATATGCCAAGTCCGCCAAACCCGACCCCGCCCTGGGAAAGAAAATCTTTGCCGAACGGTGCAGCGCTTGCCACAAGTTCGATACCAAACTCGTAGGCCCTCCCTACAACGACGTCATCCCCAAATATGTGGATAAACCGGACGATCTCATGGAGTTCATTCGCAAACCCCGGAAGATCAACCCCGACTACCCCCCCATGCCCAATCAAGGGCTGACGGAACTCGAGGTTCAATCCGTGGCGACCTATCTCATCTCCCAGGTGCAAGACAACGGCAAGGAGGGCGGACAATGAAACGAACCCTCGCTTACTCGGTGATTGCCGGCTACTTCGCTCTGGTCATCCTCGGCATCTACGTCGTTGGACACTATTGGGAATGCAATGATCAAGCGCCCGAGCAGCCCATCGCCTACAGCCACGTTCGACATGTCTACCAGAACGGTTTGGCGTGCACCCACTGCCACAAGTTCACCGACAAGTCGATTCACGCAGGAGTTCCAAACCTCGATGTGTGTGCGAAATGCCACGCAGGAATGGCCTCGGACAACCCCGAGATCAAGAAGCTGCAGGCATACATCGAGGAAGGGCGTCCGGTTGTCTGGAACAAAGTGCACGTCCTCCCGTGGCACGCACATTTCAGCCACAAGCGCCACATCAAGGCAGGAAAGCAGTGTGAAGAATGCCACTCAGACGTCAGCGCGATGCCTCGAATTCGGAGAGCCCGCTCGTTTGAAATGGGCTGGTGCCTTTCCTGCCACCGAAAGAACAACGCTCCCCAGGAGTGCTGGACCTGCCACAAGTAGCAGGACAAGGAGTTGAGATGGATCGTAGAGACTTCATTCGCCTCATGGCCGTACTTTCCGGGTCAGCAGCGTACTCTTGCACGGCGAAGAAAGGGGCAGAGAAGCTCATATCGAAGCTTCCCCCCGAAAGCGATGTGATCCCCGGGGAGCCGGTATTCACACACTCGGTGTGCACAGAATGCCCCGCCCACTGCGGAGCAATCGTCAGGTCCAGAGAAGGTCTCCCGGTGAAGCTCGAAGGGAACCCGGCCCACCCCATCAACCAGGGAACGCTTTGCCTCCGTGGTCAGACAAGTCTCCAACGCCTCTACCACCCCGACCGAGTCAAAGAGCCTTCCCATCGGGCCCCCGACGGCTCCTTTTCTGCCAGCACTTGGAAGGACGCCTTTGCCTCCATCTCCGGTGCCATCGCAACAGCCAAAGGGAAAGGGAAGGCTGTGGTATTCCTCTCAGGAACGCTCACCGGTGCCCTCGACGATCTGGCAAAGGAGTACTGTGCCAGGGGAGGGCTTGAACGCATCGCTCCCTACGAAGTGTATCCCCACGCTGGGCTCAAAGAATCCTACCGAACCGCCTTCGGTTTGGATGAGTTGCCTCACTACGACATCTCCCAGGCGGACTTCCTACTGTCCCTCGGGGGAGACCCCCTGGGAACCTGGCTCTCCCCCGTTGAGCACTCTCGGCAGTTTGCCAACGGTTTGAAAAAACGCACCTGGATTCACCTTGAAGGACACCTCACACTTAGCGGCTCGAAGGCCACTCATCGCCTCCCGATCAAAGTGGGGTCCGAGCCCGTCTTCCTTGCCTGGCTTCTGAAACAGGCCCCACACAAAATGCCTCTCCCCTCCTCCATCGTGGATGCCGTCGAGTCCTTCTCCACGGAAGATGTCTCGACTCGCTGTGGAATCCCCGAGGAATCCCTCGTCGCCATCCTCGACGAAATCGGCAATGCCAGCCGCCCTCTCCTCTTGCTGGCCGATGAGACACTCCCCTCAGCCAGCCAGGAGAGCGCTGGACTTCTCGCCGCTCTCCTCCAGTACGCCTGGGGCTCCATGGGTCACGGGGTGGATTTCGACCATTCCTACAACGTTGGGACCAGCGCCACCGGACAGTGGCTGGAACTCGCAGGGCGTCTTGAGAAGGGAGACATCGGAGTCGTCGTTCTCACAGGAATCCACAGCCTGGATACCCTGCCCACCCTCAGAGACGCACTGGAGAAAGCCGACTACAAGGTGGCACTCACCGACCTGCCCCTCCCACTGGCACAACGTTGCGATTGGATCCTCCCAACATCTCATACCATCGAAAGTTGGGGAGACTCCAACCCCCGAAAAGGGCTGTGGGCCATCCACGAACCGGCCCTCCCGCGCCCCCTGTTCGACACAAAACCGTTGGGACAAATCCTCCTGGATCTCTTGAGCCAAGATACTTCCTGGGAAGACTATGTAAAGACGTTCCACGAGCGCCTGGGACTGACCCTCAAAGAAGGGGTGGCTATCACTCCAACGAGCCATGTCGCCGTAGAGCCGGCGCCGGAGGCGCGCCAGCCGGTGCTCGACCTCCGCGGTCAGGCGTGGC
>CALFHQ010000232.1 GCA_937876385.1 uncultured Pseudomonadota bacterium | reverse complement strand
CCAAAGAAGTCACCGTGGTCGCTCGCTCCATGGGATTCATCCCGGAGCAGGTGTTCAAGGAATCGGGGAAGATTCGCTACTCCAGAGAGGAGAAGCAGTTCCTTGGGCAGTACGACGAAGTGTATATCGAATTCTACATCCCCAAGAAGATCAAGAAGGGGGAAGAATTCACCATCTACGAGGTCGAGAAGGAAGTGTACCACCCCATCACCGGGAAGCTCGTCGGGTACAAAGTTCGTCACCTGGGCATCACCAAAGTCCTTGGCGCAGAGAAGCGGTTCGTCAAAGGGCTCCTCTTCGAAACCTATGAAGAGATTGAACGCGGAGACCTCGTCACAGACATCTTCCAACACCAGTTCACCGTGAGTCCACGAGCCAACACCTCCAACGTTGATGCAGTCATTCTCGACGCCTTCAACGAGTACACCTACCTTGGGGAACACCACTACGTGTTCCTTGACAAGGGCCGAAATGATGGGGTCATGACTGGAAACCGCTTCGCGGTTCTCTCCAAGGGGGACGGCTACACCAAGGTTTCCGACGACGATTTCAAAGACATTCCAGTTGAGGTCGTGGGGGAAATCATGGTGGTGGAACCCTACGAGAATACCTCCCTGGGAATCATCACACGAAGCATCATGGAACTGAAAATCGGACAACCCTGCCAGATGCGAATCGGCTATGGCAAAGGGGAAGCCGACTCAGAACCCGCCCAGTAGAAACCGGCATCATCGAGGACAGACAGAGAAATCACGGTGCGGAGTTGCCGAAGACAACTCGCCCTGGGCTTCGAAGTGCAAGTTGGACGTCGCTTCATCTCCATTAAGAGCGTTCACCAAAGCAACGTCCGCCACAATGTCCAACTTTCCGCCATCACCGGGATCCAGTTGGTTCAAAATCACCGTCCCAGAGATCCCGTTCAGGGTAACGTAGTTCTCAAAACAGCGGTGATTCAGGTACACAGAGAACTCCACGTCAGGGTCTGGAAGAGTTACAGTCACGGGGCCCGACTTCAAGGCGTCAGCCAATCGACCAAAGCGTTCCAACTGGATGGAGACTCCGTCGGAGTTGACCATCGCATGGCCATCCCCCTGAAAGCGCAACTGGACCGTGTCGTTGCAAGCCGAATAGGCAAAGAAGTTGAAATTCATCTCGAAGGGAGAGGGAACGTCGCACTGCTCGACAACCAAAGTTTCCGCTGAAGCGAGGCCGTCTTGCTCCAACGCAAATCCACATCCTGATGCCAACAACAGGACGCCCAACAACAGGATATTCCGGGTCATCTTCACCGACGCTCCCGGCCAGATCCAACGCTCGACCCGGCCATGAACAGAGTATAGCCTCCAATGGAGCGGTACACAACCGCCTCGATTGGCACCTTCTGCTTTCCTTCCGGCACCGTACCTGCTTATAATGGGCCCATGCAATTTTCGACAAACCACTATCTGAATTGGTATCTCGTGCGGGCAAACCGCGGGGATGACGCCGTTAACCTCCACAGCAGCGGCATGGCCGCCTTGGACCCGACCTCGTTTCACCCCGACGTGGGAAATCCGTGGACCCTTCCACACCGCTTCGAGGAGGCTGTGGCCGAATGGCTCGACATTCCCCCCGACGAAGTTGTGGCCACAGAGGGTGCCACCGGCGGAAACCTGCTGGCTCTCCTGACACTCGTGGAACCGGGCAAGGAAGTCCTGGTGGAGTCTCCCATGTACGAGCCCATGTTGCGTCAAGCCGAGCGAACCAACCGGGTGAAGCGCTTCCACCGGCGTCCCGAGGACGGCTGGGCGCTCCCCATGGAGGAGATTGTTCAGGCGGTGGGACCTGAGACTGGCGCAGTGATGCTGCTGGAGCCCTGCAACCCCGGGGGGACCCACTCCCGTCGAGAGGACGTGTTGGCTTTGGCCGACGAGGTGGGCCGGCACGGGGGATGGTTGCTTGTAAACGAGGTCTATCGACAGTTCTCGGATCACCCCACATACCACAAAGCCCATCCCCGCATCGTGGTGATGTCGAGCCTCTCCAAACTGGCCGGCACATACTGGATGCGTCTGGGATGGCTCTCGGCTTCCGCTGATGTCTGCCGGATCCTCACCGACGCCCGATTCTCCCACGGAACCCCCACCATGCTGGGGTGTGCCTACGGCTTGGAGGTTGTCCCCAAACTGCCCGCTCTTCGGGAAGCGGCTCGGAGCATTTCGGTGGAACACCTGGACCACATGGCACAATGGGTCTCCATGACTCCGGGGCTTGAATGGACCCCACCGCAAGGACCCGGTTTCGCCAGTATTGCCCTCCCCGAAGGAATCGACGACCTGACCTTTGCAGAAAGGCTGCACGACGAGTTGGGGGTTCTCCTCGTCCCAGGCTCCCTCTTTGAAGTCTCTGGCTCCATTCGTGTCTCCTGGCTCCAGGCCGGGAACCGACTCTCAGAGGGGTTGGAGGGGATCTCCACCGCCTTGAAACGAGGATTCGGGAGAGGTACGTGATGGGTTCCTTCCTTGTCCGGAGCGTCCTCTGGCTTCTCTTCGCCATCCTTCTGACAACGTCTCTCCCCTTTCAGCGAGAAGCCAACGCCGACTTCTACGAGGTTCTTCTCTCCAGGCGAAAGGACAAGCGCACTTCGGTGGTCTTCAAGAGGCAAGAGGTGGACTATGAGCGAGGGTTTGACACCTTCTACATCGAGGTACATGGCTACAATGAGCCGCTCCCGAAACGCCGTACCCTTCTGGGAAAGGCGCAGCGAGAACCTCTCAGAAAACTGGGTCACTACGACTTATATATGGAGACCATCAAGAAAGAAGCGAACGAGGAGCTGGCTGCCTTACAAAAGGACGGCTATGAACCCGCGGTGCTCCTGCACCAGATGACTCCGGCGGGGGCCAGCGAGGCGACGTTCTCGGCTGACGGTAAGAACCTCACGCTGCGCATCGAAGAAGGGAAGAAGAGCGACGAGTTGGTGCTCCTGGCGGGGGATTCCAAGGCCACTTTGCGCTCCTTTGCCAAGGATACCCGCCGCAAAGGAAACGCATCCCTGGCTCGAACGGTGCGCACCATCCGACAGGTGGCTCTCGCCGGCAAGGGTCGAGTGTTGGTCGTCGTCCTTAGAGAGCTTCCCATCCCCACGGACCCCGAGAAGGTCCAAGATACTGTGTTGATGTTCCACACGAGACTTCCACTGCGGAAACTCGGTGTTCACTATCCCCTGAAACCGGAATTGCCGGAGTCTTCAAAACCCTGATGAATGCTTCAAAAGAAACCTGCCGCTACCTGAAGTGGGAGCGAGTAACAGCACGTCTCGATCAATTGGCGGTGACAACCCAGGGAAAGGCGAAGGTGCAAACCCTCCCCTTCCTCAACGGCGGAACCGAAGTCCGCAACGCCTTGGAAGCGGTGCACGAGTTGAAGACCCTCTTCGACAACGGCGAGAACCTCCACTTCGGTGAGATGGAGGACCTGAGTGCGCTGGTATTTCGAGCCAGAAAGGAAGGGACGCTGAGCGCCCTTGAACTCCTCTTAGTGGGGCGCACTGTTCAAGACATGACCCGGGTGCGGAATTTCGCTGTGTCACACCAGGCCAGGCTCTCTCACAGTGTTCGAATCATCAACCGCATGGCCGAGCTTCGATTGGTGGGAACAGAGATCTTCGGCGCCATCGATTCCGAGGGGATGGTCAAAGACAACGCCAGCCCAGAGTTGCACCGAGCGCGCCAACGGGCCTTCTCGGTGCACCAGGACATCAAGGTCAAGCTGGAACGCTTTCTGCGAACCCAGCGGGCCGACGAAGCCCTCCAGGACAAGTTCTACACCCTTCGAGAGGACCGCTACGTGGTCCCCGTGCGAGCCGAAAGGCAGGGCTCGGTGGAGGGCATCGTCCACGCAGTAAGCCAGTCTGGAGCCACGGTGTTCATCGAGCCGGACTTCCTCATTCCGTTGAACAATCAACTCAAATGGGCACAAGAGACGGTAAAACAGGCAGAAGCCGTGGTGCTGGGAGAACTCACCGACGTGGTTGCCGACAACGGCGCTGAGATACTGGCCACCCAGGAAGCAGTGGGCGACTTCGACGTCCTCTCTGCTAGAGCGCTCCTGGCGGTGGAGATGGGGGCTTCCATTCCGGAGATCGGCGACAAACCGTTGATTCGACTCATGGGCGCACGCTCCCCCATTCTCCTTCTTCAAGGGTCAGGCGTCGTGGCCAACGACTTCCTTCTGGGAAACGACGGGTGCCAACTCATCTGCCTCTCAGGGCCCAACGCCGGGGGCAAGTCAGTGGCCCTCAAGACCCTCGGACAATGCCTCTTGATGGTCTCAGCGGGGCTCCTTCCTCCAGTGGGAGCAGACAGCGTCGTTCCCGTGTTGAAAGGACTCCACGCCCTGCCCGGGGACCTCGAAGACGTATCTCAGCAGCTCTCCACCTTCACCGGACACCTCACAGGACTCAACCAAATCCTCGAGCAGTGCGGCCCGGGGCACCTCGTTCTGGTGGACGAGATCACCGTGGGAACCGAACCCGAACAAGGGGCTGCTCTGGGGGGAGCTTATCTCAACGCCTTCATGCGAAGTGGCACACTGGCCATGATTGCGACCCATTACGAGCGCCTCAAGGGAATGGCCATGGCCACCGACGGCATGGAGAACGCTTCCATGGGGGTGAATTGGGAGACTCTGGAGCCAACCTACCGCCTCTCGCTGGGGGTTCCAGGCTCCTCCCGCACACTGGAAATCGCTCGCCGGGTGGGAGTCCCAGAGGAGGTCATCGAAGACACCGCTGCCTTCCTCTCGGGGGAGAAGACGGGAACCTTGGAAGAGGCCATCCTTCGCTTGTCTTCCAGAGAAGAAGAGCTTGAACGGCAAGTCAAAGAAGCCAGCGCCTTGACCCTCGAGGCACAGGAGCTGGCTCGTCGACGAAGGCTGGCCTTGGACGAGCTGTCAAAGCGTACCGAACGCATCGTGAACCAGAAGGTGCGCCTCGCCACCCAGGCGGTGGACGAGGCCATGGGAACAGTCAACGAGTTGGTGGCGGAAATGACCCGAAAAGAGCAGACCCGAGGCATCATCCTGAAGAATCGGCGACGTCTCAGTGAAGTCAACGAGGAGATCCAGAAGCGGCGCAAGGAGCTGGAGCAGGAAGAGGCTTTGGAGCCATACCGCAGCCAAACCGCTTCCCACTTCGAAGAAGGGGGGGAAGTCCTCGTGAAGAAGTTCGGGAAGAAGGCGGTGGTGATGTCTCTCTCTGAAAAGGACAACTCTGCATTGCTCAAGATGGGACCGATGCGCATGCGCTTGCCCCTGTCTGATCTGGTTCCGTTGAAGCAGGAGAAGGGCTCAAAGCCGGCTTCGGAGCCCCAGAAGTCCTCTCGAACGGCCATGGGTCTGGGCTCGCAAAGACTCGACCTTCGAGGCAAGACTGGGGAGGAAGCGCTGGAGGATCTCATCTCAGCGCTGGACAATGCCATCCTGTCGCCAACGTCTGAAATCATCGCAGTTCATGGACACGGAACCGGAAGGTTGAAGCAGGTTGTAAGGGACTACCTGAAAGAAACATCCTACCCGGTGGAGTTCCGACCCGGGAAGAGGGAGGAAGGGGGAGACGGGGTAACCATCATCTCCATCGTGACCTA
>CALFHQ010000231.1 GCA_937876385.1 uncultured Pseudomonadota bacterium | reverse complement strand
ATGGAGACGTAGGCGTCCATGAGGGCTCGATAGTCATTATACAACGTAAGAATCTCGCCCTCTCGTTTGGCCTCTTCGGCCTTCTGCCGGGCATGTTCCTCCTTGAGGCGGGCCTTCTCTTCGTCTTCCTTCAGCCTTTGGAGGCGTCGGGTTTCTTCGTCGTCGACTGGTTGGGCTGCGTTGGGGTCCGCTGCATCGACGGCGGGATCGTCTGCGGTGATTTCTTCTGTCGTGTTGGTGCCGACGGGTGCTTCTTCCGGGGTCAGTGCGTCCGTGGTTTCGGTCTCCGCGGTGGGGGGGTCCTCTTCTGCGACGGGAACCGGGTCATCCCCCTCGACCTCCACCGGGGCGCCTTCCTCCTCGACCGGCACTGGCGAGGGCTGTGCCCAAGCGGGAGCGGCCAGGAGCAAGACAACCAGTATTTGTATCAGACGCGTCATCATCCTCTCTTTTTCCTATTCCTCTTGCGAATTCGTTTCGAGGGCCCGCAGTTCTCGTCTCAGCTCTCCGGTCACTCGGGCCTTCTCTCGGTGCAACGCCATGACCTGGTTCTTTTCATCCTGAGCCCTCTTCCAGGCCAGGTCGATGATTCCCAGGTCGGCTTCGAGGACGGCCCGCACCAGCCCTTCCTTGGCAGCGACGAAGAGTGCCGAGCCGACCTCTCGTGCGAAAGCCATGGCTTTGCGCTCGGTTTGGGCCAGTTCTCGCTCCCGATTCTCCAGTTCTATCTTCTCTGCTTGAAGAATCTTCTTGTAGTGGGCGATTTCCAGGGCTGCCTTCTTGTCGATTCGACTCTGGTATTCTCTGAGGAGTCGAAGTTGCCCGAGGACTGCCCGTCGAAGCCGGTTGACTTCGTCGATGCGTTGGGCAACTTCGTCCCCGACCTTGGGTCCCAAATCGATATAGAAGGCTGCCTCTGTGGAGTGTTGTCTCCACATCTGGCTTTTGACATCGGCCTCGCTACCGCTCATGGGGTCTCCCACCTCGGCCACGAGCATCTCCTTCTCGACCTGCGCCCGGAGTTCTTGTGCATTTTCTCGAAGCCCTTGAATTTCTTTGGCCGCTTTGTCGATGTCGGTGGTCAGGGCCTTCTCGTCCTTCACTTCGATGAGGGAGCTTCCCTTGTACTTCACTTCTCGGAGGATTCGTTTCATAGCGACGAGTTGCTGCTCGATTCGCTCAAGACGAAGGATCTGCTCGTCGAGGTCTCGGCCCATGCGTCGAAGGCGCAGGACCACCCCCTTGCTACGGGCCTTGTATTCTCCCTGGGTTCGTGGGGCGGAATCGAGCTTGACTCCCAGGCGTTCCCGCTCGGTCGAGAGTTGCGTCAGACGGGTTTGGTCGGCCCCTTCGAGGAGGCTCTCAACCAGATTCTGTTCATAGCGAAGGAGGGCGCTATCGGCAACCAGGAGGCGGTTTTCGATCTCTCTGGACTTTGTCCAGGCATCCGAGAACCCTGGGAAGACTTCTCGAGCTGTTTCCTGGTTGAGGCTGTCTTCGAGGTCTCGATAGACCTGCTTGGCTTCTTCCAGTTCCGCCCGCTGGCGCGCCACATCGTCCAGCAACTGAACCACGGTACCCAGAGCGGGTTGGCGTTTGAGCCAATTGACCACTTCAGCGGAGACGAAGAGTTGGAGTTGGCGGTCGGAGTCACCGCCGGTCAACAGTGCGTTGAAGAACTTGTCGATGCCTCCCGGCTGCTGAGCCAGGTCGGTGAGTTCCTGCGATGTGGCAGCAAAGAGGTCCACGACTTCCTGGTATGCCGCCTTGGCCTCTTCGTATTTCTGGAGAAGCATGCTGATTCGTCCGCGCAAGACGCGGGCGTCTCGTGCAAGCTGGGGGTCTTGCGTGATGTTCACCAGGATGTCGAGAATTTCTTCGGCCTTGGCGTATGTGGAGAGCCTTTCGGCGGGATCTTTCTTGGTTGCCGCCCACCGCAGATGCACGTGGGTGACTTCAAACAAGGCCCGATCAAAGTGGGGAGAGTTTCTGGGGATGCGCTGGTAGTAGTCGGCAGACTTGGAGAATTCGTTGGTCTCATAAGCAATTCGCCCCAGAGCCAGGTAGGCCAACTCGACGAGTTCGGCCAGTCCCTTGTCCTTCTCATCTACGGGCTGCTTGACCATTACTTCGTACACAGCCCGGGCGTCATCCAGCCTTTTCAGGGCGACCAGACTGGCCCCTGTGAGGTATTGCGCTTTGAA
>CALFHQ010000230.1 GCA_937876385.1 uncultured Pseudomonadota bacterium | reverse complement strand
ATGCGACGGAAGAAATTGCGGAGACGACGGCTGCAACGGGGTCTGCGGCACCTGCGAGACGGGAACTTGCCTGGAGGGCAACTGCTGCACCCCGGACTGCCACATGAAGAACTGCGGAGAAGACGGGTGTGGGGGTAGCTGTGGCGTCTGCATGGGAGAAGCGGTGTGCCACGAGGACGCCTGCTGCGTTCCCACTTGCTACCAGCTCCAATGCGGTAACGACGGATGCGGGGGAAGCTGCGGGCAGTGTGACAACGACTCCAACTGTGATGAAGGCACCTGCGTCCCCATTTGCACCCCGCAGTGCGATGGGAAGGAGTGCGGAGACGACGGATGCGACGGAGTGTGCGGAGAATGCGGCGACGGCTTCGAGTGCATCGCCTCCATCTGTGAACCGATCTGCGTCCCCCAATGCGAACTGAAAAACTGCGGACCCGATGGTTGCGGTGGAGTCTGTGGTGAGTGCTTCCCGGGGGCTCAGTGCCTGGAGGAAGGCATCTGCGGACTCTGCGCCATAGATTGCGACGGCAAAGAATGTGGAGACGACTCCTGCGGGGGCATTTGCGGATCCTGCCAGGTTGGATCGTTCTGCAACGAGACAGCCGCCTGCGAACACGTCCCTCCGTGCCAAGACTGGACCTGCGATCCCCTGACTTACGCCAGTGAAGACGGCTGCAACTGCAACTGCGGATGCTGGGACCCCGACTGTGGAAACCTGGACGCTCCCATCACCGGATGCACCGTCGGTCAGCAGTGCGCTTGGCCCAGCGACTGCGTGGACACCCTTCCTGAGTGGGCAATTCTCGTCTACCTGAACGGAGACAACGACCTGGAATCGTTCGCTCTGGACGATATGGTGGAGATGGGCACCGTGGGCTCCTCTGATTCCGTGGAAGTCATCGTCCTCCTCGACACCTTCGAAGGAGAGGCGTCCGTCCGCCGAATCACCCAGGGGGGAAGTGAACTCCTCGAAGAGTGGGGAGAAGTGGATATGTCCAACTGGGAGACGCTGAGGGACTTCGGACTGTGGGGAATCGCCCATGTACCGGCGAGGCGCTATTTCCTCGTTCTCTGGGATCACGGAGAGGGGTGGCGCGGAGACCGCCGGCATTCGAGAAACGTCTTGAAGTCGTTCTCTTCAGACGAGCACGGCGAAATGGAAGAGCTCTCCATCGCCAAAGGAGACTACGCCCAGGCCCTCAGTGCAATCACCACGACCCTGGGTCGAAAGCTCGACATCGTTGGGTTCGATGCCTGCCTCATGGGAATGTGGGAAGTCGCCCACGCTACCGCTCCATACGCCGACGTGCTCATCGCCTCCCAGGAAACCGAACCGGGTGACGGTTGGGAGTACAACGACTTCCTTCCACCCTTGATGGCATTCCCCGACATGAACCCCGAGGTCCTCGCACAGAATGTCGCCGACACGTATATGGCACAAGGCGACGATGCTGCAACCATGTCTGTCGTCCTCCTCGACCAAATCGATGCCGTCTCCGAGGCGGTGGACACATTGGCGCTGGAAATGATGGCCAATCTCGACCTGTATCCCCTGTATGAGGGAATCCGCTCGGAGACCCAGGGATTCGATCCCAGTTGGTTTGGCGATGAGACGGCGCACCGAGACCTGTACGATTTCGCGGCCTTGCTCTCTGAAGATGGCGCCGTTCCCCCTCCCCTCGTGGACGCAGCGCTGAACGTCATGGAAGCGGTGGAAGCTTCCGTCAGTTACAACCTGTTTGCCTCCTCCTACCCCCGAGCACACGGCCTCGCCATCCACTATCCCTCCGAGGGCCAGTGTTTCGAGGAAGCGTATCGAGGGGAAGGGGCGACGTGGAGCGAAGCAACCCACTGGGACGAATTCCTTGTTTCCTTTTCCCAGGCAAACTGTTCAGGGTGGACCTGCGACGCTGCCTACTTCGGAGCCTTTGACGGATGCGACTGCGACTGCGGAGCCTGGGACCCCGACTGCGACAGCCCCCTCCAGGACATTTATGGTTGCGAAGACTGGGAAACCTGCGCTCCTCCAGGCATTTGCCAGGAAATCATAACCTGCGAAGGTTGGACTTGCGACGTCCAATACTACAACTCCCATGACGGCTGTGACTGCGGGTGCGGCTGCTGGGACCCCGACTGCGACGTCTCCGGTGCAACAGTGTACCATTGCGACGACAACCAGGATTGTGCTCCCCCTGGAGTCTGTGTTGATTCCTGACCCCTTCCCGCGGTAACCTTCTCCCCTGATTTCAGCTCCATAGTACAGAATCGCACCCGCAGAGAGGAGGTCTCCCATGGCACTACAATCCGACATCGAAATCGCACGCTCCGTCAAGCCACAACCCATCGAGAGTGTTGCAAAGAAGCTGGGATTGCCCCCCGAAGACCTCATTCCCTACGGACGGGACAAAGCCAAGGTTCACTACCGAGCCATCCAGCGCTCAAAGCGGGAAGAGGGGCAGCTCATCCTCGTTTCGGCCATCACGCCGACCCCCGCCGGAGAAGGAAAAACCACCGTCGCCATCGGCCTCGCCCAGGGGTTGGCAAAAATCGGAAAGCGGGTCTCTGTGGCATTGCGTGAGCCCTCCATGGGTCCCCTCTTCGGGATGAAAGGAGGAGCCACCGGCGGGGGGTACTCCCAGGTCATCCCCATGGACGACATCAACCTCCACTTCACGGGAGATTTTCACGCCGTTGCCGCGGCCCACAACCTCCTGGCCGCTGCCCTGGACAACGCCGTACATCGGCGGAGTATCAAGGGATTAGACCCCCGACGCATTACCTTTCCCAGGGTCATGGACATGAACGACCGCTCCTTGCGGCGAATCATCGTTGGACTCGGGGGAAGCTCCATGGGCGTGCCCAGGGAAAACCACTTCGACATCACCGCCGCAAGCGAACTCATGGCCATCTTGTGCCTGGCGAATGACTACGACGACCTCCGCACCCGGGTGGACCGGATCCTGCTGGGGCTCACCTACGACGAGGAGCCGGTCACAGCCCAAACCCTGAAGGCCTCGGGAGCAGTGGCCACCATCTTGAAGGATGCCATTCATCCCAACCTGGTTCAGACCTTGGAAGGAGTGCCTGCCTTCATCCACGGCGGTCCATTCGCCAATATTGCCCACGGGAGCAACTCGATTCTCGCTACCAAGATGGCGCTGG
>CALFHQ010000229.1 GCA_937876385.1 uncultured Pseudomonadota bacterium | reverse complement strand
CGCTGTCCAGAAGGTAGCGGTGATTGAACCCCACCGAGAACGGTGTTCCGGAGAAATCGGCGTACACCGATGTCTGCCCCGAACCGGTCTGGGGATTGGCCGAGGAGATGACGAGCTTCTCGGCTTCCACCGCCAACTTCACAGTCAAGACGTTGGGGTCGGTGAGGGGCAGCACGCGCCGCATTCCCTCGATGAGTTCCGGACCATCCACGGCAAATTCGCTTTCGAAACCGCTGGGGATGACACTGGTGTAATCGGGGTATTCTTCGTCGATTTCTCGAACGTACAGCGCTGCATTTCCAGCTCGAAAGACAACCTCTCCACTGGCAAAACCGATGGAAACATCTCCCGTCTCCGAGTCGATTATCTTGCGCACTTCGGTGATCCCCTTTCGGTGAACGATGATCCCGTTTTCGAGATCCACCGGAGGTTCCTTGCCGGCCAGCAGTCGCTCGACCTTGGCCAAGCGGTGTCCGTCGGTAGCAACGCAGATGAAGGTCATGCCGTCGGCTTCTTCCCGCAGGTCGAAGAGTATCCCGTTGAGATTCAAGCGGGCCTCCTCCTGGGACATGCAGAAGGCGGTCTTCGCCAGCATCTTTCGGAAGGTGGAGATGGGAACGGTGAAGGAGGGTTCCTCGTCTTCCTTCTCGATTCGGGGGAAATCATCCGGATCGGCGCCGGACAGTACGTAGTTGGTATTTCCCGCATCGATGACGATTCGTTCGCCGCTTTCCTTCGAGAATTTCACGTCCACGGAAGGAAGAACCTTCATGACATCGTACAGAGTCTTTCCGCCGATGACGGCCTTCCCTTCCTTCTCGACCTGGGCCGGACAACGGTCCATGAGAACCACGTCATAATCGGTGCAGGTCAACTTGATGGCATTGTCCCCATCGGTTTCGAGGAGCAGATGGGAGAGCACGGCGATGGTGGATTTCTTCTCCACGATGCCCTGGGCTCTGGACAGCATCTTGATGAACTGGTCTCGCTGAACGCTGAATTTCATTTCTCCACCTCAGGTCCTATGTTCTATTCTCTATAGATCAAATCCTTTTAAATGACAACAGTCATAAGGGCTGTGGGAACGGGGAAAAGGGGCTCTCGAGGTTGCCCAACAAGGGGGAGCAGACCCCCACCTGTGTGTGGACGGTTTGTGGGAGCCCTGTTTAGAAAACGGGCGGGCGAAATTGACCACACGGTTTTCCACAGGTTTGACACAGATTTCCCCAGCATGCCATGAACCCAGTCTAGGGCAACTTTTCGAGGTGTGCAAAAAAATGACCTTCTTTTTTTTGGGGGGAGAAAAATGGTTGCCTCGCCGGGCGTTTCAAGGGAGCTATCGCTTGATGCGCTGCTGCAGTTCCGTCACGGCCTGGTGGAGCTTGTGATCCACCTTCATGTTCTTCTCAATCTTCTTGCAGGCGGCCATGACGCTGGAGTGATCCCGGCCCCCGAAGCGCTCCCCGATTTCGGGGAAGGAGACCAGGGTCAGTTTCCGGGCCAGGTACATGGCGATGTGTCGTGGGAGGGCGATGTTCTTCTTGCGGCTGGGAGAGAGGAGTTCGGGAACGGTAACCGAGAAGCGATGTGCCACGGACTTCTGGACTTGTTCCACGGTAACCCGTCTGGTCTGGCGTTTGAAGTATGAGTCGAAAGACTCCGTCACCCCCTCCAGGGTCATCTCGAAGTGGGGGCCTTGCAACTCCAGATGCAGCCGGTTCAAACAGCTCTCCAGCTCTCGGATGTTGTCCTTGATTTTCTCGGCCAGGTACATGGCGACGTCGTTGGGGACCTCCATTCCGTAGCGACTCTCTGCTTTGTGTCTGAGGATGGCCACTCGCGTTTCAAGCTCGGGTTGTTTGATGTCGGCAATAAGCCCCCATTCGAAGCGGGATTTCAGCCGGTCTTCAATGTCGGACAGCTCGTGGGGATCTCGATCGCTGGTAAACACGACCTGCTTTCCCGCCGCATGGAGGGCATTAAATGTATGGAAGAACTCCAACTGTGTGCGCTCTTTGTTCGCCAGAAACTGGATATCGTCTACCAGGAGAAGATCGCAGAAGTCCCTGTATTTGCTTCGGAAATGATCCATTCTGTTTTGTCTGATTCCCGACATGAGGTCGTTGACGTAGGTCTCCGACGTGATGTACAGGACCCGCAAGCGTGGGTGGTTCCGGGCCGCTTGGTTTCCGATGGCGTGGAGAAGGTGCGGTTTACCGAGCCCCGTGCCTCCATAGACAAACAGTGGATTGTAAGAGCGTCCCGGGCTGTTGGCGACGGCGACTCCGGCAGCTCTGGCCATGTGGTTGGAGGGACCGACGACGAAGTTTTCGAAGGTGTAATGGGGCACGAGGTTGGATTCGCTGACCTCTTTTCGAACCAGATCCTTGCTCTCGAACAGCTCCGGATTCTTGAGCTTGTACTCCACCGAGATCGGCTTCTCGAGGATGGATTCCAGTACCTGTTCGAGGAGCTCTTCGTACTTCTGAGCGAACCAGCTTTGAAATTCCCCATCTTGAACCAGGATGCGAACCGTCCCGTTGTGCCATTCAATGGGACTGATGGGAGCAACCCACTTCCTGTATTCGATTCCGGAGACCCGCTTTCTCATCTCCTCTTGAGCTTGACGCCACACTTGTTCCATTGAGTTGAATCCTTTCTATCTACTATCCCGATTGCGCCTCTTTGGCAGGCAATCGAAGGGTCCATTCCAAAGCGAAAATATTTCGTTTGCCCCCCGATCTAGCGCGGGTGCCTCGGGGGTTGTCAAGGGGTTTCTGGGAAGGATCTTTGGCCGTGCGGGCAATACTTGACAGGAAAGGCGCACCACCGTTACAGTAGCCGCCGGAGGCGGTACAATGATCCTCGGAAAAGTCATTGGACGGGTGGTTGCCACTCAAAAGTATCAAGGGTTGGAAGGGCAGAAGCTGCTCATCGTGCAACCCATGGACGAGCATCGAAAAGACAGAGGAACCCCTGTCGTAGCCGTGGATACCGTCATGGCCGGGTTGGGAGATCCGGTCTATATGGTGCTGTCTCGAGAGGCTGCTTTGGCCCTCGAACCGTGGTTCGTGCCGGTGGATCATGCGATCGTCGGCATCGTGGACTCCATCGATCTCATGGAGGAGCCCTCATGACCCTGGCCAAAGTCATCGGCACTGTGACTTCAACCATAAAGCACAAACATTTCCATGCTTTGAAGATGATGGTGGTGCTGCCTGTGGATGAATTCGGGGCGGAAAACGGGGAAAGTTTCCTCGCCGTGGACCGGGTTCAGGCCGGAATGGGTGACACCGTTCTCATCTTGCGAGAAGGAAACGGCATGCGCCAACTCTTCAAACAGGAAGGGTTCTGCGTACGCTCCGCCATCGTCGGAATCGTCGATCACGTCGAGCCCATGTCCGTTGGTTGAATCTCCTTTCTGCTCCCTCAAACCGCCTGAGTGTCCCTCTTTTCCCTCCAATTCCAATCCAGAGAGTGATTTTTGCTAAAGTCCTCCATGGTACCCTCCGTACTTCTCTAGCGCTTGGTTGTGTGTCCCGCGTTAATTCACCTGTTCCGGGTGGAGAGGAGTCCTCATGAAACATTTTCGGTGGTTGTTTCCTGCTTTGCTTCTGGTCACGGTGAGCTGTGGAGGAGGAGCCGCAGGCAACAATGGGGGGATTATCGACGACGCTGTGCCCGTGGATTCGCTCAGTGATTTTTCGAGCGATTTGGCCGAAGATCTTCCCGACGGATTCAAACCGGGAGATTCGTCAGAGCTTCCGGATTTTGCCCTCAACGACAACATCGATCTCCCCTACCTTGATCTGGGCGATGTCCAGGGAGCGTGCGACGAATTGCCCCTGGGAACCGGCTGCCCGTGCGCCTCCAACGACGAATGCCAGGGAGGCTTCTGCATCGAAGCTCAGTTCGGCTTTGTGTGTACCGAGGAGTGCGTCGAAGAATGCCAGGAAGGATGGGAATGCAAAGGAATCAGTGGATTTGGGCCGGACCCGGTGTTCTTGTGCATTCCAGACGTGATCCCTCTGTGCCAATCCTGCCAGAGTGACGCCGAGTGCGGGTCCGATGGAATGTGTGTCGAATTTGACGGAGAGTTTGTATGTACATTCGAGTGCCTCGAAGGAGGAGAGTGTGATGAACCCTTCTCCTGCCAGGATACTCCCGAGTTTGAAGGGGCGCTGTGTCTTCCCGAGTCCGGCTCGTGTTCTTGCCTCCCCGACGATCTGGACAACCTCAGACAGTGCCAGGTCACCAACGACCAAGGAACCTGTGTCGGGTTCGAGACGTGCGATCCGCAGTTGGGATGGGGAACTTGCACCGCCATCGAACCAAGCCTGGAGGTCTGCGACGGGTACGACAACAACTGTGATGGCGAGGTAGACGAAGGGTTCGCCGTGGAAGGCGAGTATGTCGCCGACGAGCATTGCGGCGGGTGCAACAATAATTGCCAGCAGAACATCGCCAACGGATCGGGAGTTTGCGACAGCGTAAGCTTCGACTTCCCTCGTTGTGTGGTTCTGGAGTGCGATCCCGGGTATGTGCTGACTGGTCCCTCCAGTTGTGGAGTTCTGCAAACGGGAATCTTCTGCCAGTACTGCAATACTGACGAGGATTGTTCTGGGGGAGTGTGTCTGGCTGTGGACGGAGCGAATCGCTGTTCGACTCCATGTCTCACCGGGGACGATTGCTCCTTTGGGGCAGAGTGCGTGGAAGTCTCCGACGGCAACTCTGTTTGCACCCCGACTTCCGGCAGTTGCGATTGCCTGCCTGCCAATGACGGGGCTCAGAGAGCCTGTCAGACCGTGAACGAGTTTGGAGCGTGCTCGGGGACGCAGACTTGCGACCCCGTTGCTGGTTGGTCCTCATGCTCTGGGGCCGTGCCGGCTCTGGAGGAATGCAACGGTTTGGATGATAACTGCAATGCTGCAGTGGACGAAGGGGTGCAGTCACCCGGGGAGTGCACGGTTGGCGAGTTCGGTTGTCCCGGTCTCTACCAATGTCAGGGAGTTAACGGTTGGGTGTGCTCGGGGGCGCAGCCTGAGGTGGAAAGCTGTGACTTCGTGGACAACAACTGCGATGGGACCGTTGACGATGGCTTTGTGGACGAAGCAGGTCTCTATGTGGGAATCGACAACTGTGGTACCTGTGGATTGAGTTGCGAGGGGTTGTTCCCCAACGCAACGGCCGCATGCGATCTTGTGGAAGGGGTTCCGACCTGCGTTGTAGCTCAGTGCGACGAGGGATATCAGCCGCTCAATCTCTATCAGTGCGTTTCCAATGTGAACAACTTGTGCCAGCCTTGTACCGGAGACCCGGACTGCCAACCGGCGGGGGGGCTGTGCGTCACTCAGGGGGACGGAAGCTTCTGTTCTCGAAGTTGTACTGCCGGACCCGATTGTCCCGTTGGCTATGAGTGCACTGAGATCAATGAAACGAACGTCTGCACACCGACTTCCGGAAGTTGTTTGTGCCAGGCATCCACTGTTGGATTGGTCGTCGGTTGCTCCGTGACTGCTCCAGGCGGGAGCACTTGTCAGGGAACCCGAGTGTGCCAATTGGAAGGGTGGAGTGATTGCGAAATCCCCGACGAAATCTGTGACGGAGAAGACAACGATTGCGACGGTGACGTCGATGAAGGATTCCTGGTGGACGGGAAATACACCACCACGCAGCACTGCGGTGTGTGTGGAAACAACTGTGCACTCCTGGCTGGGCAGACCCTCACGGGAATCTGCGATGCCAGCGCTGAGATTCCTGCTTGTATTCTCGATTGCAAGACCGGCTACGTGGACGTCAATGGTCTTCCAACGGACGGATGTGAGTGTCACTTCGTAAGCGACATCGACATTCCCGATGGGATCGACCAGAACTGTGATGGCTTGGATGGGGACCCGGATCTGGCTATTTTCGTGAGTGCGGTGGGTTCCGATGACAACCCGGGAACCGCTACGCAACCGGTGGGAACCATTGCTCGGGGGATGGAACTTGCCCTGGCAGCTCAAAAGGAATACGTCTTCGTTTCGGCAGGAAACTTCGCCGAATCCGTGGCTCTTGTTGCCGGTTTGCGGGTCATGGGAGGCTTTGCTCCGGGGTTTGTGACCCGTGACATCACCCAATTTACGTCGGTTCTCATCGGGCAATCGCCTACCCCCGACAAGCCGGCAACGGTGTCAGCGCAGGGCATCGTCGGAACCTCGGGAAGCACGGTGCTGGACGGCTTCGTGATCTATGGGCCCTCCGAACTTGGTGACGGGGAAAGCAGCTACGGGGTATATGTTCGTAACTGCACGGAAGCCTTGAAGATTACTCGCAACCGGGTCATCGCCGGAAACGGCGGGACTGGAACCTCAGGAACCAACGGAAGCTCGGGCGTTCCGGGGACGGATGGAACGGCGGGAGTGATGTCCATGGAGGCACCGTCCAGCAACTGCGGCCTGGAACTTCTCAGCGATGCTGGAATCGGCGGTGCTCAGACCTGCGATGGGAGTGACGCATCGGGCGGTGCCGGCGGTGCCGGGTACTGTCCAAGCTTTGAAGAGGCTCCACAACTTCTCGAAAATGGCACTTCGGGAGCCGGGATCCTCGGTGGCGCCGGTGGCGCTGCTGGGTGGGACGGCAAGATCCATCACCCCTCTTGCAAGATGTGCAACCTTCCCACCGGGGATGAACTTGTGGACGGTCAAGACGGTGCTAACGGTGGAGCAGGGACCATTGGTACCGGCGGTTCCGGTTGTCTCGGGTCCCCTGGGGCTGTGATAGAGGGCGTCTGGGTCGGGAGCGACGGAAGCTCCGGGAATTTCGGAATGTCCGGAAACGGCGGCGGCGGTGGTGGTGCTGGTGGTGGTGGTGATTCGGATACCAACAAGTGTGTGGATGTCGTTGGTGGAACCGGTGGCGGCGGCGGTGCAGGTGGCTGTGGTGGTGCCGCTGGTAGTGGCGGAATCGGCGGCGGTGGGAGTTTTGGGATCTTCGTCACCTTCGAAGAAGGCCCAGCGACCCCTCCGCAGCTTCAGTACAACATCGTGGAGGCAGGCGCCGGTGGTGTTGGGGGCCAGGGTGGAAACGGCGGCTCGGGTGGATATGGCGGGGTTGGCGCTCCTGGTGGTGGCGGCGGAGGAGGCCAGGGATGGTGCTCCTACGGCGGCGGCTCGGGTGGTGACGGCGGCCCAGGTGGTGCAGGTGGCGGCGGCGGTGGCGGATGTGGTGGCATTTCCTACTGCATTTACGTGCACGGTGCTGATGGACTGGACCTTTCTGGCTGGAAGGAGCCATACAACGGGTGCTCCCAGGGAGTGGGAGGCCTCGGAGGTATGGGTGGAGTCTCTGCGGGGCAGAGTGGTCAACCCGGTGTCTCGGGACTGGCTGGAGCGTTCAACTTCTAAGTCTTGCCGGTGAACAGAATCTCAAAACAAATTCAGTGAAGGGGTGACCCTCGGACTACATGCAGCTATCGACGGCTCGAATGTCGGGGATGAAGTTGGCTGGGATAACGGGAACGCTCGAAATGGAGAAGCGCTGCGAAGAGAGGAGCCCTGATTTCTTGTATTGCACATCGACATAGTAGACGACGTTTGGGGGCAGGGTGAAGGGGAGCGTAGCGGAGTAGAGACCCCCTCCGTTGTCATCCATCTCAAGGGACCCGAAAATGGCAGCGTTGTCACTGCTCCACCAGATGTGAACGTTCTCTACGTCCAACTGAGAACCCCCGGAATCCACTTGGGCTCCCACGATGGTGGCGGGACCCAGTCCCTGAACCGTCACCACGGGAGCGGCTGGCACGTAGGAATAGGTGGCGTCGGTTCCAAACCAATGAGCGAACCACATTCGCTGCCCACCTTTGGAGCGAATTTCTGCTCGCTCTTCGATGTTGGCAGCGCTTTCGACTCCGGTGATTCCGTAACAGCCGTGGTCGAAGTTGGCAGCGAGGGAGGTGCGCTTGTCGGTGCCGGGGATGGCGTTGTAGGTTTCTACGTGCGCTGTGAGGGGGAAGAATTCATCGGTGGTTCCGTTGACCATGAGGATCTGGGTGTTGGTCTGGGACAGCGCCACGGTGGGGAGGATGAGTTCGTTCATCAGCGTTTGCCACTCGGCACTGGTGGTGGACAACCCAGCCTTCTCCAGGAGGGCATGTTGCCAGGCTTTGGGTGCTTCCACAGCGATGTTCCATGCCAGGCTTGCACTGAGGGGAACGCTGGCGACAACTCGGGGATCGGCTCCAGAAACCAGAAGAGTTGCCACGCCGCCGGCTGAGAACCCGGTCATTCCGATGCGTTGGGGATCCACCTCGTCTCTGGTTTCCAGGCAGGTGATTCCTCGCATGGCTGCCACTGCGTGTCCCCAAAACCAACTTCCCCGGGGATCTACCAGAACGTCGAACATGCGATATCCGTTGTCGTACCCCGAGGCCCTCCCCTCAGAGGTGTTGTTGGCTTCCGTGCCACCCCCTGGCCCGGTGTACGCAATAACGAAGGCTCCAGTCAGGGCCGCCAAGCCGGTTGCGTGAGATTCTTCAGCGTATCCGCCCAGGCCGTGGGCCTGAACGATTCCGGGAATGGAGCTGGCGGAAGCTACTGGTTTGGAAGCGAAGGCTCGAATCAGGATGGGGGTGAGGGTGCCGTCGATGGATTCCCAGGAGAAGTAGGTTACCTCCCAGGCGTCCACCAGGACTCCGTCCTTTAATGTCGTGTGATGATTGCTGAAGGTACATTGGGCAGTGGAAGGATCTTGTATCCACTCGTTGGGCCACAACTGGGTGGGCTGTTCAACGGTATCCTCTTCCACCTCGATGTCCGGGAGGCTATCTGAGGCCAGATCTTCTACGGCGTCCCAGGTGTCATTGATGGCGATGTCCAATGGCACATCGGCGACCGTATCCAGTTGCGTGTCATCGAGGAACCCAGAATCCTCGAGGTCCAGAAGGGTGTCCGGCCCCACCGTTTCATCGGGAAGGTCTGCAGTGAGGTCGGTGAGCCCGTGGTTGTCCTCTTTGAGATCCGTGTAGGGAACATCGAGGGTGGCGGTGTCCCCGGTGCTGTCGCCGAAAAGGAGGTCGGCAATGTCTCCGGTGGTAGCGACGGAGTCTTCACTGCTACAAGAGGGTGTGACGGTTGCCACGACGAAGGTTAAGAGAAGGGTAGCCAGAAGTGTGTTCTTTTGTCCGGTTTGCATTGATGCACCTGAAGTTGGTTCGTTCTTTCGTTCCAAGGTAACTCTGGGAGGAATCGGGGACAAGGAAAAGAGAGGGCCAATCGTGGAAAATCCTACCCGTGTTGTTGTAGACTGGCGAAGTCACCAAAGTGGAGGACCAATGGCATCCTGGGAAGGAAGAACGTCTCGAATCACACGCCCCCCAATCGCCGAGATCAATCGAATGGCCGGCGAGTTGGAGGCCCGCGGAGAGCAGCTCATCAATCTGGGACAGGCGGTTTTGGGATTGCCCCCTCCAAAGAGCGCGTTGATGGCTGTCAGGAAATACTTGGACGAAACCAGTGTGTGCGGATACAGCCCGGATCCAGGGCTTCCTCACATTCTGGACAAGTTGGTTCAGTTTCTCGATGAATGGAAGGGGATTTCCGGGGCTGCCAGAGAACAGTTGCTTCTCACCGCCGGCGCCAACCAGGCGTTCGTCAACGCGCTGCTGGCCATTACGCAGATTGGCGACGAGGTGATCTTCTTCGGCCCCAACTACTTCGACCACGTCTTTGCCATGGAGTTGGCTGGATGCATACCGGTGGAAGTGGAAATGCGGCGATCTCAAGGTCGCTATGTGGCCGACATCGAGGAAGTTCGCTGCCGAATTTCAAAGAGAACTCGGGCGTTGGTGCTGGTTTCTCCCGGCAACCCGACAGGCTCCCTCTTTCCCAAAGAGCAGGTCGAGGAGCTTACCCGCCTGTGCAAGGAACATGACATCTGGCTGATTTCCGACGAAACCTACGATTTGCTGACCTTTCCCCCTCATGTTCACGTCAGCCCGGCTTCTCTGGGGATTCACGACAAAGTCGTGGTCGTGGGGAGCTTCTCGAAGAGCTTCGGATTGGCCGGATGGCGCGTGGGCTACCTGTTTGGCCCGCTGGCCATGGTGGAGGAGACAATCAAGGTGCAAGACACCATCGTCGTTTGTGCGTCGGTTCCGTCTCAGTATGCCGTGTTGGGAGCCCTCGAGGAAACTCTAAGCTACCGGTCAAAGGCCCTGGAAGCATTGGAGGAGCGCCTCGAAGCGCTCTTGGCTGTTGTAGATGCTTCCACCCTCTTGTCCGGGTATCGTCCAGACGGGGGAACCTTCCTTTTGGCGGACATTCTGGGGCCGCAAAGTTCGGTTGATTTCTCGAAGACGCTGCTGAAAGAGTGCGGAATCATCACGGTTCCGGGGAGCGCTTTCGGTCAGTTTGGAGAGGGGAGGGTTCGCCTTTCTTTTGGAAATCAGTCTGTGGAGGTCATTCAGGAAGCCGGAAGGCGGTTGGCAAACTGGGAACGAGAGCTGGGTTGAGATTCAAGGAAGTTTTTTCGACGAAATTCCCAACAGAACTAGAATGGAGGCACTCCAGAACGGCTGGGACGTGCGAGTGGGTCACTGTACCTGCTGGGGCGTCCCGAAGCTATGGGCAGAAAGTCCTTTGATTCTAGGCTGTTATGGCTTTCTGTCAGATTCTGGGAGAGAATCGAACGGCTGGGAAGAGGGGACGGACATTGGTGTGGCGTGGAATTGCTCCC
>CALFHQ010000228.1 GCA_937876385.1 uncultured Pseudomonadota bacterium | reverse complement strand
CTTTGGGGGCTGACTCGATTCTGGGACAGGAACACCAGCAATGGCTTGTTAACCCCGCCAGTCCAGGAGCTGTGCCCATCGTGTGCCGAAGACGCAAGCCTTCAATTAAAGGAAAAACGAAAGGGCCTGACCCCTATGCTTCACGGCTTGTCCCCAAAAATGATTTCGGCGGGCTGTAGGTCCGCCAATTGGGAGGTTGAATCGACGTCATTCTACTCGCACACCTACAGCGTGCGGGTTTTCATATCAATATCCTGGTCCTGGGGTAAGGGCACCTACAGCGCCCTCACCCCAGGCTACTCTACCAACACACCGATGGCGTGCGCCCCGAGGCACCTTCAGCGCCACGGGACATTGGAGCCTGACTCGGTCCGAAAGAGATGTGGGGATGCCTCACGGTCAGATGCGCATGCCTTGCTGCCACCCAGGGCCGATTTTCGGGCGGTGCCTTAACGAAAAAACCCGGCAATTACGCCGGGTTTCAATGGAGCGGGAAACGGGATTTGAACCCGCGACGTTCAGCTTGGGAAGCTGACACTCTACCACTGAGTTATTCCCGCCCAATTTTCAACACCCCACTATTTAGGTCGAATGGACGGTTCTGTCAAGAGAAAAGGCGCTGGTTGGGGGGGGCAACTGCACCTGGTTCATTGATGTCGGCGACGGCGACGGCGACGGCGACGGCAACGGCGACGGGGACGGGGACGGGGACGGCAATGGCGACCCTAATGATGGGCCCTCGGGACATCTCGGGGGTTTGGGATTGTGACTGAGGGAAGGCTTTCGTATCTAAACAGGATCTTGTTGATTGAGAATCAAACAGGGTTAGCTCGGGCAGTGAGCGCCCTGCAGGCAAGGAAGTCGGCGCACATGGCAGCGGAGGCGTACATTTGGTACTTCGAGCAAGCCATGAGCCGACTGACGCAGCCTACGGGGATGATCGCTGGTCGAGATGACCCTGTTTAGCGGGCCAGACGGGCGGTGGTGCCGTCGTTCAGGAACAGGATGAGCAGCTCCTCGTCCACGTAGAGGCTAGTCACCTGGTCTTTGTAGGGGCCCAGCTCCAGGGGGGTGGGGCCGGCCGCGGTGAATTCTACCCATGCACCGTCGAGTTGTCCCATGAGGGTTCCGTCTGCGGCATAGACCATGTTGCCCATCTGGGTCGCTTCGGAATACGGCTCAATGGTTTGTTCGTCGGCGTCCACGAGCCATGTACCCAACCAATTGGCGTTTACAAAGTACCGGTCGGCGATGGGGTAGAATGGGTTGTTCTTGCCTGTTCCAAAGGAGTGGTCCACGGAGTTTGACACCAGCGTCTCTTCTCCATCAGGCGAGTAGCAGTACACCGACTCCTTGAACTCGGCTGCTCCGTCGTATCCGTTGCCGCAGGACCGCCCGTCGGAGAGGTACCCGACGTTGTAGAGTTTGTAGTAGTTGTCCAGAACCTCTTCCACCGTGCCGTCTGGATGGAACCAGCGGCTATGGTCCATTTCGTTCCAGATGACGATGCCTCCGCCGTAGGGGTAGGCCACAATTTCTCCACCCACAGGACCAAAGAGGTTATTCACTCCGTCCCGGTTCACCAGGTGAAGCCCCTTGTCGTTGGCCCCTTTGACCCAGTACCAGAGTCCATTTCCCCCTATGTCGTTGTAGAATTCGGCGTAGGGTGCGTTGAGAAGCATCGGCTTTGTGAGGACACCGCCGGCTCCAAAGATGCCGTTGCTGGCAGCGAAACCACCGCCGAGAAGGGGGGCTCCTCCGCCGAAGGTCCTGTTGGAAGATTCCCCTGCTCCTGGAACCATGGCAATGCGCATTCTCCCCACGCCGGGCACGGGTCCTTCCACCACCATGCCGCCAGGTTCGCTGGCATCCAGGGCCTTGTTCACGTCCCGGAAGAGTGCGATGCACTGGCGATTCTCGAAGTGCGGACTGACTTCTTGAGGCGCGGCTCCTCCCAACGTCCATCCGTCGACTTCGGGTTCTCCGGCAGGGGGCCAACAGACCCGCACGTCGGCTCCAATCTTCTCGGCAGTTACCGAGAGTGCCGAAAGCCATGGCCGAGTCGGTGGTTCGTCTGGAATGGGAGCGGTCCAGGCCAAAGTCATGGGCTGGACGGTTTCTTCGGATGTTCCATCTCCCATGTCGAAGGTCCATTTGGGAAAGACCCGGGTAAAGAGGAGGAGGTGCTCGCCGCCGCTGTCGTCCGGGACGACGAAGCCCCCCACGAAGCCCGAATTGCCATAGGGAACCTCCACCGAGGCGATGGGCTGTCTCTGCCAGCCATTGTCTTCCAAGACCATCCGGTCGATATTTCCCCCGGGTGATACCATCAGAGTATCTCTCATGGTGGGGGTGGCTCTGACGGTGTAGAAGGGGCCAAAGTAGGCCCCAATGGCGACGGCTCCGAATTGTCCGTCGAAGTCTAAGGTGGTGTTTGCCATGAGGCCGGAGGGCATGACCATTCCGATGGGTAGTGTCTCGTTTGTAGCCTGGGGTGGGGTCAACGTGAAGATCGGGCCACCTCCAACCAACTGTCCGACCAGGGGTTCCATTGAGCCCCAAGCTGTTTCGCCGATGGAGTTCCACAGGATTGCGGTGGGCTCCCCATCCCCTTCCCAGCCCATCAAGGCGAGCATTGTGTCTGAAACCAGGTGTGCGTCCTTTCCATTGAGGGACCCTTTGTCGCCGCATTGTCCATACCAGACGCCACCCGAGCCGTCAGGACGCATCCAGGCCTTGGCAGCGTGACGGTTGCCCACCCACAACCACTGTCCTTCGTGAAACTCTCCCCAGGGGCAAGTCGGCGCTGCCCGCAAGACAGAAACGTCTCCGTGCAGCAGGTCTGACAGCACTGGAGAAGGATGGCGCTCGAAGATGTCTCCGTTTGGTTCCACTTGCAAGCAGGTGCGGGCGTCGTCTTCTACCCAACCCCACAACAACCTGGTGTTTTGTTGACCTTGAACCGAGACAACGATAGGAGATTGCCCGGGGTCGATATCGATTCCCCAGAGATGCTGAGCGCCCAGGGGAATTCCCCATTGGATTCCCGCGACTTTCAGCGATTCCGCTGGGCTTGTCTTAGGCGCTTCGATGGGGATGAGGGGTTCCAATAACTCGATGGCCGAGTCAAAAACAGCCGACGAAAGGCAGGTGTCCATGCGTACCCCGTGCCCCTCGACGTAGACTCGGGTGCATTCGGACAGGTCTTTGCCAATGAGACGATCCTCAATGGTCCACACCGGGCGCAGCCCCCAGGCGGTGGCTTCTTCTACTCGCTGTGTGACTTCGAATTCTCTGCCGGCGCAGGTCCACTTCATCCCCAACTTGACGCTTGCGGGGGCCAGCAGCAGGGCTTCGATGGGTATTCCCTTTTCGTCATCTCCGTAGCGCACCAGTCCGTCGCTGGTGTTGGCTTCGAAGGTGGCTACGCCGCTCGAGTGCCAGGTCTCCATGACTTCGAGACCGTCGAAAGTAATGGGACCAGTGACTGCCCGTGAGTAGTTCATTGAGTCTGTGTCCAGGAGCAGTTGACCTGGCACAAGGGGGTCCAGGGGCAATTCACTGGCGTCCCCTTGCCCTTCCTCGACGATCTGGTAGTGAAGCTGTGCCACCTTCACCTTTTCGACTTGGAAGTTGCTGTTGTTGTTGGAGGTCTCGCTTGAGTTCCCACAAGAAACACTCCAGACGGAAGCCCAAAGGAACAGGCTGAGAGTGCGCAAAGTTGTTCTGGTCATGTTTCCACCGTTCATCGCGGCACCCGCATGAAGCTGTCGTTGTCCAAATAGATGAAGAAGAAATCAGAGGTGGGGACAATCCCTGCCACGGAGCCTTGGAATCCCCCGTGCAGTGACGTGTCGGGCAAAACCAGTGGGGTGACTCCATCGGGGGTGACGGCCACAGGCCAGGCCCCTTCCACAACTTCGTAGCGTCCACCCCACCCAACGGCAAAGTCCTCTCGAAGGAAGAAGAGATTCCCGTCGGGGTCGTACTTGAACTGCCCAGCAAAGTGGGTCCCTGGACTGAACTCCTCCAGAACCATGTTCGTGGGGTCAAACTTCCACCCCAGTTCACCAATAAGGACCAGGATTGAGCCATCGACCAGAGGCAGCATGTGCCCGCTGCCCAACCCTTCGGGGCCATCTTCCACGGCATTCCACTGGGTGCCGTCATGGCAATACAGCCCGTTCAGTCCCGCGGTGCCGCACAGGTCTCCCTGGGCTCCTTCCACGACGGAGGCGAATCCGTACATGTGTGTTTCTTCGGGGCCATCCGGCAAACGGGTTACGGAGCCATCGAGGCCAATCTTGAAGATTGCCCAGGAGCCGTCGATGGGGGTTCGCATGATGACTCCTCCGCCGGCCACGGGGCCTTGCAGTTCGACCTGCTTCCCTTTGCCAATGCCGTCCACCCATCCCTGCTGGGAGGTGATCACTTCTCCCTCGCTGGTGTGGAGGTCCACATAGCCGTCTCGAACGACCCAGAAACCGTTTCCAGCAGCATCCTGAGCGCCGGCGGTGGTCGTCACTCCAGCCTTGTCTCTGAGGTCGTTTGGACCCAAGAATTGAGGCATCCCGAGTTCGTTGAAGACTTTGCCGAGACCGATGAATCCACCGTCGGGGGTGGGCCACAGTTGGGTGGGGCTTGCACCGTAGTGATAGACCGAATCGTAGCCCAGGGCGACTGTTCCTCGGGGAACGACGATTTCCATGCGCCCGACTCCTGGGACGGGGCCTTCCACGATTCCTCCCCCTTCCACCCAGATGTCTGTGGTGGCTTCAAAATCCCGCACCAGAACAATGCAGTTTCCTTCGTCGTTGATTTGTCGCACGGCCAACGGCGTGCCCCCACCCAATGTCCAGCCCTGGGTTTCCAGGGGGGCGTCGGTTTCAGGCCAGCAGACCACAACGTCGGCTCCGCTGACTTGAGCGCTCACTGCCAGGGAGGGTGGTGGTTCGAACGGGGTTCCACTGCCCAAGGGTGCTTCTATGGACCAGAAGTAGGTGACTCTGGCATCCTTGTTGTTGTAAGGATCTGCCCCGTCTATGCGGTCGCCGGTGGTGAGGATGATCTGGTTGCCCAGACGCACGGCTCCAGTGGGGAAGTGATTCTTTGGCAAGGTGAAGCGGGCCACCCGCTCGATAATAGGCTCGTTATCGATGTAGCGGACCTCGTCCACGGTGGTTGAGGAGGTGATTAGGGCTCGATGATCGACTGTCGTGGTGGTAACGATGGGCCCGAAGCCGGCGTAGAATTTGGGTACGGCCCGGGTGAGTTCGAGACCATCGAGGTAGCGGCTCTCCACCAACACTCCTGAATTGGTGAACTGCCCCAGCGGAATCTCATTGTCTTTGGAGTACATGGGGGAGATCCTCTTGCCGAATTGAGGATCGAAGTGGGTCAGCGCCAGCGTCGGGTCAATGACTGCTCGGTAGGGGGGCATGTTTTCAAACGCCGCGTTCCCCCAGGGTGCAGAGCGCACGGTGGCTCCGTACAGGACAAGCAGTTCGGGGGAGGCATCCTCTTCGTTTCCGACTGGGCCCAGATAGTCGTCGGCCCCCAGGCTGTCCCCTTCCACATAGTGGAATTCACCAGTAGAGGAGCGCCAGGGAGGGATTTTGTAGTGGGTGAAGTCGGAGGCCCAGGCACCGCTTTGACCACCGGAATAGCATTGAGCGTGGGGGCTCTTCTCGAACAACCCTTTCCCGTTTGCTGTTATCGTCTTCACGGCGCCGTTTTCAAAGCGCAGGCATTCTTTCTGCGAGACCAGCACCCAGGCGCTATTGAGGAAACCCCATGATTGGCCGTAGGCTCCCATGGTTGCGGTGGCGATGTCTTCTTGAACCATGAAGCGGGGCGCCCCTTCAAAGTCGAGGACCAGTTGTTCTCCGTCAGAGCCCGGAAGTGGTTCAAGGGATGACTTGTCAACACTCGGTGGCTCCGTCGCATTGTCGTCAAGAGGAATGAAGGAGGCGTAGAGTTCCTTCTCTTCGTAGCCTGTGTCCTTGTACCAGCCTCGACCTTCTGCGTAGTAGCGGAATTTCAGTCCAGTGGGTCCTACGCGCATGATCTGCCACGACATTCGTTTGCCCCAGGGAGTCAGTTCCATGCCTCTAGCGGTGACTTCAAAGAAGTAGGCTCCGCTGTTCCAGGATTTTCCCACATAGACCTTGTCTGGAACCATGAGGAGAGGGGAGTCCAGTTCTCCTTCTTCAGTGGCGGATATTGCCCACCCTTCGCTGGTATGTTGCCAGGTGTTGATGGTGCCGTCGCTCCAGTCCACACGGCGACCTTCCTTGCCGTTCACGGTGATCTTTTCGGCAATGACTCGGTGGTTCAACTCCCCCTGGTAGAGAACCACGGTTCGGGAACCTACCCGCATGGGAACCAGTGGCTCCACGTTGGTTTCGCTTGCCGGCTCGTTGATGCCGTCGCCGGTGTTTTCGTCGCTTCCTCCGCAGGCCGGTGCGACCACGAGGAGGCAAAGGAGAAGCAAGCCGGAAAGCCTCTTTCGTCGGATGGCCAGGAGGCTCAGCAGCAACAGACCCAGCAGCAGGAAGGGGCCGGCACCGTTCCCATCGGGGGCGACGCTGCAGCCGGCTTCCCGCATGACGGCGAAGCCCACGGTTTGGGCCGGGGGCGCTTCGGGGCCAGCAGGGCCTTCTGGTGCGAGGGCGATTCCCGCGGGGCCCCAGGGATCGGACGCAATACCGCCGGGCAAAATGGCCAGGCCGTTGCCGTAGTGCGGGTAAATCTGGTTGCTTGACAAGGGCCAAGCCTCACCGGTGTCGGGGTTGAAGACCCATCCTCTGCCACCCAGAGGTGGGGGTGCTTCGCTTGCCATGGGAACTGCCACGACGAGGCCGTCTGGGCGTTCCTGGAAACGAACAAAGCAGGAGGAATGGTCGCCGGGGGCGACTCCCATCTGTCCCCACATGAGTTGGTCGAGTTTGACGAGATCTACTCCGTCCACCTGGACCCACCAACTGTCAATGGGCATGGAGAGTCGTCGCCCGTCAGAGAGGTAGTAGAAACCTCGCTCAGCTCCATTGGCGTCCACCACTTCCAGGGTGCCGCCGGGGGCTTCAATGAGGGCCAGAGGTTCCGTTTGCGCCGGCAACTCTTGAAACAGTTCGAAGTTTTCTACCCAGAGCTCTGGAAGATGCCAGATGCGAGGGGGATTCTGGGTCACCCAATAGAGCGAGCCGTCTTCGTCCCAGTGACAATCTCGGACGTCCCCCAGATCTCCGGCAACCATGACCATGTCGGCAGCAACACTGTCTGGGACTTCTTGTTCGAAGATGTAGACAGAACCGTTGTCCATGAGGCGATCTGTCAAGCACATGAGGCCGTCATCTCGCACATCGATTCCCCAGACATCGGCCAAGTCGTGGGGTTCAATGAGTCCGTCGGCCAAGCCGCCCCGGGGGCCGCTTCTGTAGATCATGTAGCCGTAATCGTTGCCGGCGTGGGTAGCCAGCAGGACATCCCCAGGCTCTCCCCATCCTTCGTACCGAACCAACTCCCAGAGGCCATCTGATGTGTAGAAAGTGGCGCCCACGTTGTCCCAGAAGAAGGTTGTGGGGTTGCCTCCACCCATTCCCTGTATCTTGGAGTTGTTTCGAGCATTGAGCCAGCCGTCGACAAATCCAAAGCCGCTGAAGTAATCCCCGTATCCGGTCCGTTGGATTGGACCGGGCATCCCGTAGATTTCTCCTCCCCCTTGAAGGTACTGGGGACCAATCAGCATGGTGGGTTCTTCGTCTGGGTGCAGCCCAACGAGGTAACGTCCCCATCGCCCTGCTGTTTTGATGATGAGCCGGTCCAATTCGGGCAGATAGCCCATAACCCCGACTCCCCGGCACAGCAGATCGTGCTGATGCTGCATGTAGGCCTCTGGGTTGAGATCCCAGGTCGGATCGCAGTGACCCAGGCCGCTGTCACAACGGGCTTTCTGGTGGTCGTAGAGGAGGACTCCGGGTTCGTCAGCGGCAAAATACGCCACGAAGAACTCATCCCAGGCCTCGGCCCCCTCCGACATGGGCTTGTAGTAGCTTACATAGAGGGCGTCTTGGGCTGGGTAGAAGTCCACAGTAAACTCGTCGTAGTTCTTGTCGGTACCCAAAGTCAGTGCGAGGTTTTCGATGGTGGCCATGGTTTCCACCTGGCGGTCCTCAAAGAGGAAGCGCTTGATGGCATCGTCGGTCCCGTAAGCGACGTATCGCCCATCATGGTCGAATTTTCGGGGTGCCTTCGAAGGGACAGGGGCGACCACGCGGCTGACCCGGTCCTTGAGAATGCAGACCATTTCGTCCTCGTACTTCTGTGTGCAGAGTGGTCCCAACGCTGAAGTACCGGCTTGCAGGCCCTGGGACACGATGTCGGTGAGTCCATAGTCATCAAACAACTTGCGAATGAGACCGCTTTCCACGTAGGTGAAGCGTCCTGGAAGCCAGGGAGCCGGGTCGTCGTTGAAGTCGGTTGGGTCTGTCTCTTTGAGGACCACCTCAATGGAGTCGGCGGTCGTGGAACCGTCCGAGGAGATGGTGTAGTCGGACATGCCCAGGGCCAGTTCCTCGTTGTAGGAGAGGCCGTCAGTGTCCATGTCGAGGACATCCAGGTCCAAGAGGAGACGATGCCAGTAGCCCTGGTCGGTGAAGAATCGGAGACCGATCTGTTGATCGGGCAGTTTCTCCAGGGCAAAGGAGGAGTTAACCTCGTGAACAATCCCATTCAGCCGTCCGTGCAGAGCCGAAAGATAGCCGGCCCGGTCCCCGGAGAAGGGAAAAACGTAGAATCCGACTCCCCCGGCGGCACCCGGGTAGATCATGGTTCCCTGTTTGTAGGTCTGGGACATGTATTCCATGTAGACCACGGGCCAGGCGAGGACAGCGTCGATTTGATCGCTGTAGACCAACTGCTCGGTATAGAAGAGGGGGTTGTAGTAGCTGACGTGCTTGTCTCCGGCCATCCACTTGGGTCCAGGAGCCGGTGGGCGTGGCGGGGCCGACCAGACATCGAAGGTTCCGTCTTCGTGGTGTTCCAGGAGGTAAGGCATCCAATCGGTGGACTCCTGGTCTCCGTCGGAAGCGACGCTGGAAAATCGCAGGGCTACCAGGGAGAAGAGACGTCCATCCGGAGTCCAGAGTATGTCCCTTAGTTCCCAAATGCGTTTGGGGATTTCGTTGACGTTGCCGAACACCACCGATTCTGCCAGGCCGGGGTCTACGCCCAGGTCGGTATCGATCTGTTCCAGAGAGATGACCAGGGGCAAGTCGGTCAGTTGTTCTCCTGGCTCGGGTTTGCCGCAACGCAGTCCGGTGGTGGTCTTGAAGCAGAAAGCTCCGTCTGGAGCCATGACCAGTCCCTGTGGATAGTTGGAGTTGAGGTTGCCGGAGAGGATGGGCAGATTGAGGGGTAGGTTGTCGGAATCTTCGATGGTGTAGCCGTCTGGAAAATCAGGACCGTCCCCGCATCGAAATACCCCAAAGTGTCGCTTTCCAGTGTCCCAGTAGAGGTAGGCCAATCCGCTGGAGTCCCAGGTCATGGCGGTGAGGTAGGCCCCAACGGGGAATTCCGGAACCCGCCTGGTCCCTTCAGGGTCGTCGACGTGGTAGCAAGCGAAGGGGAAGTAGATGCCGTCGGCGGTGTGTTGAACGTAGACGTAGCCGTTGTTTCCGATGCCGAGAATCGAGATGTCCGTGGTACCGGAGAGGGTTTCGTATTCTACCCCGTCCAACGAATACAGGTTCTGGGCGTGAAGAGCCGGCGACAAGGTCAACAGCAACAACAGGGTTGAGAGAGTGAATATTCTCATTGCGGGTTCCCCCAAGCATCGTATTCTTCGGTGCGTATGATGTTTCCGGCCTCGTCCCAAAAGGTCCATCCGCCCGCCTTTTTCCCTTGCGTATACGAACCTTGCGATTTCATCTTTCCGTTCTCGTACCAGTCGGTGAAGGGCCCCTGTCGTCTCCCCTCGTGGAGGTTCTCTTCGGCCATCATCTGCCCGTTCTGGTAGTAGTAGTGCCATTGGTATTGGCCAACGCCGGCGAGAAAGTACCCTTCAATGCGAACAGCTCCGTCGGGCCAGTAACTGGTCCAAGGTCCTTCACGAAGGTCATCGAGGTAGAGGATTTCTGATTCCAGGGTTCCCGCCTCTTCCCAGGTGAACGTCCAGATGCCATCTCGGACCCCATAGTCGTAGGGTCCCACGCCTACAAGCATGAGCCCCGTTGCGCTGTCCTCCACTCGCATGGTCCAGTCTCCCACGGGGTTTTGCATGACGTAGTCGCCGGTGTTCTGCATTTCGCCGTTGTCGTCAAACCAGGTCCAGGTGCCGTCGTGGAAGTCGTCCACATAGCTGCCCTGGTAGGAAATATTGCCGTTGCTCCAGTACCCGCTCCAGTCCCCCTCTCGACGGCCGTTTTTGAATTGCCCAATCTCATCGGGGGCGCCGCTTTGGTAGTAGCTCGCATAGTCCCCATGAAGAAGGCCAGAGTCGTGGTGGCTCGTAGCGAGTAGCGGACCTGTGGACCACCACTCCTGCCACTCGCCGGTCTTGAGGTCATCGAGGTAGCTTCCTCGCCACTCGGGCAACCCGTTGCCAAAGTAGCCCTGCCATTCGCCGCTGCGTTTTCCGGCGGTGTAGCTTCCAACCTCCGTGGGCATGCCTCCGGATCGCCAGAATTGCCAGGAGCCGTGGCGT
>CALFHQ010000227.1 GCA_937876385.1 uncultured Pseudomonadota bacterium | reverse complement strand
CCCAGATCTGGTTGGTTCCAACAACTGTCGCACACGTCGGACACTCCGTCCCCGTCGTGGTCGCTGTCATGAATGCTGGCGAAGTCCTCGGGGCACGGATCCACATCATCGCAGAGGCCGTCGCTGTCAGAGTCTTTCCCCAGGTTGGCGCATCGGTCGATGAGTGCGCCGCGCTCATCTCCCTCCTGGTAGCATCGCCACAACAGCTCCCGTTGGTTTGGACTGAAGGCGTTGTGGGGAACACCGCCGTATCGAAGGGGGCCGGCGCATGCGTGCTTGTAGTAGGACATGATGAGGGCAGTATCGGGATAGTAGGCCAGGTCTTCGACTCCGCTGGCGGTGGAGCGCCGACAATTTGGAGTGCAGTAGGTAGTTCCTAGACTCCCGGGGTCTGAAGGGTGGGTCGTCCATCCACACCAATCTCGTTCGGGGTGGATGACAGCCGCGCAGGATTCCGGGTCATCGTTGCACCCGGGTCCATTGTAGTTCACGTCGGCAGCGGCCAGAACAGCGGCAGAATCGCCCGCCCAGGCGTATTCGACCTCTCCAGGATCGTCCGGGGTATCCCACAGACCGTCGCCATCGTGGCTGGGAGTCGCACCTCCAATGGGGTCTGCGTGGGTGAAAGGGTGAGAGAGGCAGAAGTGATGGCCGAATTCATGTGCCAGAGTATTTCCACCAAGTCCGTTACAGAACACCCCGTAGTATTCATCTGGTGCGTTGGCACTGGGGTTCTTGCCGAGGAACGTACCGGGAATTCCTGAGAAGCAGTAGTCCAGGGATGGCAAAAAGAAGAGATAGACGTTGGCCGGATCCGCTGCTGCCTTGGCCCTGAGCACATTCAGCCTGGCCAGGTCCGCCTCTTCTCCGGGTTTTCCCGAGGCAGTGGAGATGGCGACGTACTCGTCCCCATAAGAGAAATCCACCCGGGTCAGTTGGAAGGAGACTCCCACCTCCTCCCAGATCCGGTTCATGTCCAGCAGCCCTTGCCTCGCTACCAACTCGAAGTTCGCCTCACTTCCGGCGCCGCAGACCGACGCGGCATTTGGACAGTGCGCATCCACAACGACCCCGAAAGTCCACGCCCGAGCAGAACCCGTGGGGAAAGAAACAGCGAGGAAAAGGATGATCAAAAAGAAACCGACTCTATTCATGGAAACCCCCTCTTAGCTGGCTGAATAGGGATGGTAAAAGGTAATCGTGATGTCGTCCATTGGAAAACAGACCTCCGCAGCCCAGGTTAGTCGGAGGTCCACAGGTCGCCATTGATTCGAAAAGCCAGTCCCAGGTAGGGAAGTGCCTGGGTGGTCTCCTGCCCAGTGCGGTAGCGGTGCTTCAAGTACCAGTTGGCGAGGAAGATGACGGTCGGCTTCTGGAAGGCGCTCCCCCAATCCACATCAAAGACATAGGCCGCCAGAAGCCCGCTGGTCCAGTAGGGGCTGTTGGGGTTCGTACTCGACTCGCCCGGGGCGAAATCAGATTCATCGTACCAGGCGTGACTCAGGTGGGTACGTACACCGGCGACCAATCCGAAGTTGGAAATCCATACGACGTCGAGGTCGTTTTCGAGGTGCCATCCATCGTTCCCGATCATAAGATCCAGACGCGGGTCGTAGAAGGCTCGGTCTCCGTTGTGCAGGTCGTTGCTGCTTCGATAGAAGTCAAAAGTGTCTCGGATCGCGATGGGTCCAAACTTGATCTGAAATTGTCCTCCGAGTTCCACCTGGTATCCCGTCGTGGCGTAGTTCAACCCGGCGTCTTCGCCCGCATCGAGGGCTTCATCCGAGGTGTCGGACAGAGCCGAGGGAAAGGATCGAAAGTACTCGAAGGTCCCATGCCAAGCGACGAAGTAGGCGCCGGCGTGGAGTTTGAGGATTGCGATGGGCATGATCTCGAAGCGCCCACCCAGACGCGTCAGTGCTGGATTGAAGGTCGGGGTGAGAGCCACTCCCACGTAGGCCGATTTCCAGAGGATCGAATCAGAGTCGTACAGACGCAGTTGGTATGCGACCCGCAACCGGTCCTCTAACCCCAGCGGGTTGTAGCGAAGGGCCAGCAGGTTGTCGTAAACCACGCTATGGCGTGGGACTGATTTCGTCTCCGCTGCCTGACTCGGCGCTGTTGTAAGCAAGGCTAGGATCAATACAGGAACCATGGTTTGGGCTGGAAACATGCACCCCTCCAGAAGTGAGCCTCAGCGGGCGGGTGTGGTCCACACGAAGACCACCGTCAGATGTTCGCCCACCCGGGAACGATGTTTGGTTGATCACGTTGATGCTAGCTCCAGGCCTCGATTTGTCCACAGAAAAGTTCCCTCGCAACAAGAAGATTCGACCTTGGGTGCACGCAACGCTGGTAAAATCGGGCGGTTAGGTAGATAATGCTTTGAAGATAGCCATGGGAGGAATGCTAGATGGCAGAGAAATTCGATGTGGCCGCCGAAGTAGATTCGTGGTGTACCAAATGCCGCGAGATGCTGCGGCACACCATTGTGGCAATGCTGGACGAGAAACCGAAGAGAGTTCGGTGCAATACATGTAACGGGGAACACAACTACCGCCCCAACGTGCCCGGTTCAAGGACTGCCGGAGCCAAAGGCACCCGCGCCAAGGCCAAGCCGCGCCTCACGAAAGCTCAAAAAGAAGAGGCGGCCCGGGTAGAAGAGTACAACCGATTGCTCTCCGAGCGAGACCTCACCGCTGCCCGAAAGTTCAGCGTTCGTGAAATCTACAATGTAGACGACGTGGTACGACACAAGAA
>CALFHQ010000226.1 GCA_937876385.1 uncultured Pseudomonadota bacterium | reverse complement strand
TCGTCCTCGCACGGATACCCGAAGGTGCCGGGATCGATGATGGTTTCTGGAAGGAGGTCGGGCCAGGAATCGTCCTTGATCTCGTAGTTGGGCTTCAAGTCTCCCTGGACTTCCATATCCTGGAGGGTGATGGAGTCCAGGGTGAGATCGGTATCGACACCGTCCAAACCCGGAGAATCGGCGGAAATGTCGTAGAATCCATCCTTGTCCACAGCGGAACCACCGCCGCAGGAAGTCAGGAGGCCAACGACCCCCGCTACAGTCAACAACACCCGGAGTTTGTTCATGGTAGACCTCACCCAGTTCATGCTTGCCCCTGCACCTCGATGAGTTTACAGTTGCCCCCATTGGATGTCAACGGAATCAAAGGGGGATTGTCCCGATGAATCAAGGGGTTTGGTACGCAACCATCGCACTGATATTGACCTTGGGGTTGTTCCCCTCTTGTGGGCCATCCGCCGCTACGACCACGCACACAGGCCTCGCTGGTGCCCGTGAACTTGCCCGGGACGGACGCCTGGCCGAGGCCGAGACCACCGTAAACTCGTGGCTGAAAGAACACCCCGGCGCTTCTGAGGGACTCGAAGAGCGTGGATGTATCCACGTGGAACAGGGAGATCCAGAGGGCGCCATCGCTGATCTCGAAGCCGTGCCCCATCCCACCAATCGAGGCGTTCTCTGCCTCGCACAGGCCTACCACCTCGCCGCCCGCCACCAGGACGTCTTGAGAATCCTCCCCCCCCTCCTCAAGAGCGGAAAACTGAACCCTCAGGGGGCCCGATCCCTGGTCTTCTCCGCGCTGGCCATGCGTAGAGGCAAAGAGGCCCTGGAGTACGCACGGGCCGTGCGCAAGATGTTCCCCAAAGATGTCCCCGTGCGCCTCATCTACGCTCGGGCGCTGGCGGTAAACAATTTCTTCACCGAGGCCATCGAAGAGCTCACCCAGACCGCTCGAGTGGTTCCGGACAATCCAGAGGTCCCCTTCATCCACGGAAACCTCCTCTGGGTCGCTGGTTACTATCCAGAGGCGGTGGCGCAATACAAGATTGCCGTGAAGATGAGCCCGCTGTTCGCCGAGGCCTGGCGCAATATGGGGATTGCCCTCATTCAGGATGCCCATCATGAAGAGGCCATCGATGTCTTGAGCCGAGCCCTCAAGCTGGTCCCAGGGGACCTCCAGACGATCAACAACCTGGGGGTGGCGTTGGCGTCCGCCGGGCGACTCGATGAGGCAGCGGCCCTCTACGTCGAAGCCCTCAGGCAAGCCCCGGATCAACCCGTTTTTCTCAACAATCTTGCCGATGTCTACGTTCGGTCAGGCAAGGTGGCAGAGGCCCTTGTCAGTGTGGAGAGGCTCGTGAAAGTCGCCCCAAAAAGGGGCAACGCACTGCGGATGCACAAAGACCTGTTTGCACTCAAGACCCTCATCGACAGCATCTGTCAGGGAGAGAAGAAGGCCATCATGGCGGTGCAGACGGCATTCGTGGAGAAGGGGTGGAGTCAGGCCGACGCTCGCCGGGCACTTGACAGGGTGCTGGCCGATACTATTTTTCAACGGTGGATAGAGCGTGGCGCCGAATCTTGCCCCACCCACTGAGGAGTCCTCCATATGCCACTAAAAGACGCCAAGGCCGCTTCCAGCCCCTCTCCTACGCAGTCAATTTCCCTGGTTATCGAGGAGATCGAGAAGGTCTTCGCGGGAAAACGACAGATCGTTGAGCTCACCGTGGCTGCCCTCATCGCACAAGGGCATGTGCTGTTGGAGGACGTGCCCGGCATGGGGAAGACTACCCTGGCAAAGACTCTGGCGAGGGCTTTGGACCTCAAGTTCAACCGAATCCAGTTCACGTCTGATATGCTCCCATCGGATGTCTTGGGAACCCACGTGTTCAACCCCGGGCAAGGGGAGTTTCTCTTTCGCAAGGGGCCGGTGTTCTGCAATATTCTCCTGGCAGATGAACTGAACCGAACCTCCCCTCGAACCCAGAGCGCCCTCCTGGAAGCCATGAACGAACGGCAGGTCACCCTGGAGACCAACACCACCCCCCTCCCTGCCCCTTTCTTCGTCATTGCCACCCAGAATCCCAAGGAACTGTACGGGACCTATCCCCTTCCGGAATCCCAGCTTGACCGCTTCTTGTTTTCTTTGACGGTGGGCTATCCCGATGCCCAAACCGAGCGCAAGATCATCGCCGGGATGAACGACGAAATGCGGTTGCCCATGGTCACTGCGGTGCTCGACGAAGAAGAAATTCTGGCCCTCCAGGCGGAAGTCACAAGAGTTCACTGCGAGGACCCTCTCGTGGACTATATCTACCAAATCATCTCGGCCACCCGGGAAGCGCCCCAATTTGAACTCGGGGCCAGCCCCCGAGCGGGAATCCAGCTCCTCAAAGGGGCCCGGGCCATCGCCCTGGTTCGAGGAAGAAATTACGTCACTCCAGAAGACATTCGATTCGTAGCGCCCTACGCACTGGCCCATCGACTGGCCATCAAGGATGCCGCTCAGTTGGGCTCCACCCGCAGCCACGTGTGGTCCCACGTGGAGGAACTCCTCGACTCCATTCAAGCGCCCTAGACAACATGAAACGACGGAAAACCACGCTCTGGCAGCGGATTCGCCCGAAGGGGGTGCGCTTTTCCATGGCGGGGTCGGTGATGCTCCTGTTCACCGGAACCTCCGCCTATCTCATGGTGCGGTTCCCCCATTTTCACTCCCTGAAAGTGGCCTTCCTCCTGTTCCTTCTCCTGACCTCAGCG
>CALFHQ010000225.1 GCA_937876385.1 uncultured Pseudomonadota bacterium | reverse complement strand
ATCGCTGCTTGTCAACCACCCCGCTTCCGGGGTGGATGCGTGTTATACGCCATCCCCGATGAGAGTCAACAGTTTTTTTCAGGGATTTTCCGGGTCTGTCGCATTTCTTTTTTGCAGGATCATCCAGAGGGGAATGGAAGCCAGCAGAATAGCAACAGAAACGAACTGGGAGGTAGAGAGAGGAAGACCAAATGTAGTAGTCCCCCTCAGGGTATCTCCTCGGATAAGTTCGATCAGGAACCTTGTGGCGCCATAGTAGATGAAGAACAAGACAATCATCTGGCCTCGAAATTTGCGTCGAGGAAAGAGGGCCATGAGGAGGAAGAATCCGATGAATCCATTAAGGGACATGATGAGCTGTGCTGGGAGGACAGGGTCGGACAGGATGGGGTCGGCGATCTGGGCTGGGGATGGATAGTGTTGCATGTAGGCTGGAGAGTGGCCGTGCATCCAGGGGTGAAGGGCAGGAATGTTCCATTGAGGAAATTGAACTCCCCAGAAGGCGTGGGACTTGAGGCCAAAGTCACACCCGAAGCTCCAGCAACCAATTCGGGTGATTCCGGTTCCCAGGAGCATGCTTGGGGCGGTGCCGTCGGCAGCGGTCCACCAATCTACTTTGGTGATGCGTGCAACGACGACGCTGGTGGAGAGCCCCCCGATGAAGCCACCGTAGGCGACCAACCCCCCTTTGGAGAATTGGAAGAAGCGAACCAGTGAGAAATCGTCGGGTGCGCTCGCTGCAAAGTACAGCAGCCGTGCACCGAGGATGGCACCGACAAAGGACCACCCGAGGATGGTATTGAGTTTCTTGCGGGAGATGCCCATTCGTTCATTAAGGAGCAAAGCCAGAAACCAGCCGAGGAGTACCGAGGTACCCAGCATTACGCCGTAGGAGAAGAGCGGACGCCCACCGATCTGGGTGCCGCCAATCCCTGGAATCCAGTCGGGGATTCGTCCCAACCATTCTGGAAGCCGAAAGATAAAGGGCCTCATTGAACATCTCCCGAGTCCGGGTCTACGAAGGCGAGGGGCAACTCCAGGACGAATTCGGCCCCTCCAGACGGTGAGTCTTCCACCCAAACGAGGCCATCGTGGGACTCGGCCACCTTGCGAACCAGAGTCAAGCCGATGCCGGCCCCCCCGAAACGGCGGGTGAGTACCGGTTCTCCCTGGACGAAGGGTTCAAAGATGCGTTTCTTCTGATCATCGGGGACGCCGGGGCCCTGGTCCGCGACTCGAATCTGCAGTTGCCCGTCTCGGATTGCGGATTGGAGATGGACCGTTCCCCCTTCTGGCGTGAAGCGGACGGCGTTTGAGAGGAGGGCTCTCAGTGCTCTTCTGAGGGCGGCCCCGTCGACTTCCACCACGCAGAGAGAGGAGAAATCTCCCAATGCGACGGAGACATTCCGCTGTGCGCTGAGTTTCCCAGCCCATCGAGCGCCCTCTTCGACGATGCCCTTGGCGTCGCAGTGGTAGCGGCGCCACCCTTCCAGCCTGCTGTCCAGGCGAGTGAGGGTCAGGAGATCTTCGACGAGGTTCTGGAGTCTGCGTGCCCCTTCTGCGATGCGGGAGACCATGTCTCGGTTGTCTGAAGAGAGTTCGTCGGCCTTTTCTTCCAGGAGTTGGGTGAATCCAACGAGTGGGTTGAGAGGTGTGCGCAGCTCGTGGCTGATCAGTGCCATGAAGTCTCCGCGAGCCCGAGAGGCGGATTCCGCTCGAGTGCGTTCTGCCATCATGCGTCCTCGCAGTTCCTCTTTCTGCCACCAGACGCTGACTGCGTCGGCCATGAGTTGGCCCTCTCGGGCGTCTTCAGCGTTCCAGGTGCGCTCCTTCTTGCTGACTTGGAGCACGAAGTACCCCGATCGGCGCTCGCAACAGGCTAGCGGGAGCAGCATGACACGGACGATCCCGGACTGGTCGCATTGGGCTCTCATTGCTCCAGGAAGCTCGCTACGTTCGAAGTGCCTGGCACGTCCTTTTCTTCGCTTCCTGAAGAAGGGAAGGGACTCCTCGGAGTCTATTGGGAAGGGAAGGGGGAGGGTGTCCGGGTATTGAACGACGGTACCAAATCCCGACTCTTTGAGTTCGACGAAGGCGACGCCGGCCAGATCAAGTCCTCGGCAGAGAAGGTGGTTCAGCTCAGCGATATTGTCCGGGTCGAAGGATGCCTCAAGGAGAAAGTCCAGGATCTGCCTGACGGCGCCGACACGTTGTCGTTGCCTGAGCAGCTCTACCTTGAAGGAAAACTCTCTCGATGCTTCCCGGAAGGTCCAGACTCTGCCTATGCGATTGCCCACTCGATTCATCAATGGTGCGGTGAAGCGCTCGACGAGCATGGGTCGTTCCCCTTCGGTGCGAAGGTAGTCTTCCCGAATCTCGTGTTCGTTGGAGAGGAGTCGATGAAGGTCGTCTCGAACGCGGGGGGCTCCATCCAGTCGTGGCAGTATGGTTTCCCAGAAGGTCCAGAAATCCTTCCCCTCCATGTCTTTTGCGGAGAGGCCGAACATCTCCTCCAGCTTGCGGTTGACCAGCGCAATGATTTCCTGGTCCCCGAGTGGAACGGCGATGAAGGCGCCAATTCGAATGGCATTGAAGGCACGAAGAAGCAACTTCTCCCGTGCTGTCGCCTTGGGGCTACCTTTCTTCTTTACCGGCATGGAAACCTCTTCGAGTCCCCTACTATAGTCTCGGCTTGAGAGGTTGTCCAGACTGGCGCAAAGTCGTGTGCAAAGTCGAATTGAAGGGTGCCCTGGCCTCGACGCAAGAGTGCCGAGCCGGCGCTGCGGCTATCTTGGGCCAACGTAGGCGAACCAGGCTTTCGTGACCCCACCCGCGGTGGAGGATCCCACGATGTAGGTCCGCCCGTTTCCGCTGGCAGCCGCTTCAATTTTCAGCGGGTTCAGTTCCTGCTCCGTGCACTGGGCGCCTTGGCAGGTCACGGTCCACTGTGCAACGGTATCGGCGAACCAGAAATCGGGGTCGCCGGGGGAGGCTTGAAGGTCGTGAGTCGCCACCACGAGACTGACTTCCACGACGGTTCCGGCGGATCCAGTGGTGACGTTCTTGTGAATACCGGGGATGATGAGGATGCCGTCCACTGCCGTTGCAGCGTACCAATCGACCCCTACGACTTCGGGGATTGTGATGGAGACGGGGATCAGGTTGCCATCGTCGTAGGCGACGAGCCCTCCGACTCCGACCCCCCAGGCGGTGCCGTCTTCGAGACGAACGACACTGCGCCATTCCTGTGAACCGGTGGCGTTGGTGAGGGAAGCTGTGTTCCACTCCCATGCGTCT
>CALFHQ010000224.1 GCA_937876385.1 uncultured Pseudomonadota bacterium | reverse complement strand
GCGGTTGCCTGAATCTTGCAGCTCCCGGCGGGACGCTCGTAGTACTCCTGGTTGTAGGAAATCGTTCCGTCGGAGTTCTCGACCTTGACCTCTTCCCATCCCGTGGCGATGAGCGCTACGTCCACGTCTGCCTCGGCGTACCGTTCCCCCGAGATCCGGGTGACCACCGCGGTCAACTGCACCGATTCCCCTTCGGCGACCACGGATCGGTCCAAGCGGATTCCAACGTATCGCTCTGCCCAGTGGGCCAGAACCGACGCCCGTGCTGCGATGGACTGGCGATTTCGGTCGAACACCTGGGCTTCGAGGGTAAAGGAGGCAGCGTTGGTTCGGTTTGAGCCTGGATCCAATTTCGCCGGAATCAGGAGGGTTCCCTGGGAATTCAGAGTTCCGGTTCCTCTGGCAAAGGTGTCGAATGCGAAACCACGTCGATAATATTCACGGCCACGCCCCCGCCACTGCTGGGCCTGATCGATGTCCGAGAAATGAAATCCGGGGTTGTTCGGGGGGGTATACGGCGAGGATGTGCGGCTCAAAGTCCATTCCACGTCGGCACCTGCCATCTTCGCCCCGAAGTAGTACTCCCCGGTGACCTTTGCCGAAAGCTCCCGGAACATGAGGAGATTCGTGTCGGTGTCCTGCCACTGCACCGAGGTCTTGTATTCCGGGGTTCGATACTCCTGAACCTGGAAACTCCCGTGGATGGTTCCTTCCGGACAAACAACCTCTGCCTGGTAGTACCCGAGTGGCGCGTTCTTCGCCGGCTGTACGTGGAAAGTTCCCGTGGCAAATGGGTTCAACGCAAGCTTGCCATTTGCGACCTTGTCTCCCCTGGGGTCTGTCACCTTCCAATCGCACTCTTTGGATTCCATGGGCCGTTCGAGAATGTCTCCATCGGGTCCCAGGGTTCGAGTCCGCCCAATGAATTGCAGGGAGACCTTCTCGGTGGGCCGGTAGGTGCCCCGGTCTGTGAACACCAGTCCGCTAAACAGCTCGGCTACGAGGGTCTGATTTCGATAGCGGAAGCTGGACACGTAGCCGCCGTTTCCTGAACCATCGACAGACAAGAAGGCCCGATCGGACCCCATCTCGGCCACCAGAAGATAGGGACCGTTGGGGAGACCTTCGAGGGCATCGGGGCCTTTCAATTTCACCATCCCGTCGCCATCGGTCTTTCCCGAGGTGTAAACTTTTCCGCTTTGATCGATGAAACGCACAGTCGCACCCTTCACCACGGCGCCTGAATCCAACTGGGACACGAGGACGACGATTTTCTGTTCGGACACCCCGGCGGTGATTCCCAGGTCGGTCACTTGAATCAGGGCCCGCTGGCTCATCTCGTCCCACTTCGAGGAGCCCCGAGTGGTTTTGGAGCGCGCTTCCAGGAAAATCCAACCGAATCCATCCGAGTTGACCCCCGGGGCGAGGTCCAATCGACTCTCTGTGAGTTCGTTTACCTTCCCGGGGAGTTTCATCTTCTGGTTGGTCAGCACTTCAAGAGATTCCATGGCCTCGGCAGCGCCGTAGTAGCGGCCCAGTCGGTCTAGAACGAGTCCCAGATTCTTTTCGTCCACACGAGCCAGCCGATACTGGACTTCGGAGACGTTCATGGTGGTGAGTCGATAACCCAGTTCCTGCTTCGCCTCCACAACGGCGAGTCCTGCCCGGTCGATGGTCATCCAGGGATCCGCCGGGCGATACTTCACCGTTTTCTTGCTTCCTCGACGATTGCTCTGGCCGTAGATGTCCTTAAACCCTTTGCCGACCTTCAGGCGGTACTCCTTTGAAGCCTCGAACACCCCTCTGATGCTCACGACGCTGCCAAACACCCGAATGTCAAGGTCCGCTGGTTTGGGGGTGACGGTGATCAGTTTCGAGTAGTCCAGGGACTCCAAAGAGTTATTGAATTCCACGGCCACCGGAGAACCGGGATAGCAATCTTCGTCTTCCCAATGACACCTGATCCTCTTGATCTCCAGGGGAAAGTAGGTACTGAAGCTGAAGGTCGAAGTTTCTCCAGCAGGCAGCGGACCCTCGGTGCATGTGAGTTTGCTCCCCACGGTGAGGGTGAAGCGGGTGGCCGTTGGCAACTCTCGGGTCGGTTTGAAGGTCAACGTGCGCGAAGCAAAGACCTCTTGCTCTGCTGCAACCAACGGATTATCTGATGCTTTGGTATCCTCGTTTTTGAGCCACTTGAGACGATAGCGACGGTTCTTCTCGTCCTTGAGGGTGATGTTTCGAAGCGCCACCTTTGGGGTCACCGGGGCGTTGAACCGAAGCACAATATGAGCATCCGGAGTGACCTGCGTCTCGCTATCCCAGGGAGAAGCGGATTCCACCCTGGGTCGGGGGGTCTCGAACTTCCAGCGATGCGCCTTGTTCAAAGTCTTCCCGAGGGCGCTGCGGGTACCCTTGGGGATGGTCACCGAGTACTCGTTGCCGTAGGGCATGCGCTCTTTCGCTTCAAAGGCAAGGGTTTCGGTTCCCAGCCAGACAAAGGACCCCTCGGCCATGGGTTCGATGATCATTGGGGGGTCGTTGGCCGATACCCGCTCCACGGTGCTCACGGAAATCATGGGCTGATTGAAAGTCGCCGTCACGGCCCCCACAGTATTGCTGCTGCCTTCCGGCGAGTAGCGAAGCACCTGCAACTCCGGGGTTTGGGCTTCCACGGGAGGAAGCGGCTCCATTTCCGGGGGAAAAGAGGCGATCACTTCACCCGGCTCCGGGGGCACGGCGGGGACAAGTCGCAGCGTGTCTCCCCGGGGATCCTCCGCTGAAAGTTGAGGTTCTGTCGGGGTGGGGAGGGCCGCAAAGGGGTCCACCTCGTCATCGAAGGGGATGACCTCCGTGAGAGCTTTGGGCGTTTCGTCAGGTCCAACGGAGCTGTCTGCTTGCCCTCCGTCCACCTCCACGGGGATGGGGTTAAAGGACTCTTCATTGCGTCTGCCGTCCAACACGGTGGGCACCAATTCCTGCGCGACCAACCCCTCTGGCATCACAAACAGACACATCAACAAAAAGGACATAACCCACTTGATTCTCATGGTTTCTTCCTCAGCACAGATTCAATGACAGCGAAGTTCCATTGGCCCATATTGGGCAAGATTATCACGTTGCCGAAAGGGAAGCCAGATGACTTGAGGATTGGCGAAGTTCTGGTAGGGTAGCGGCATGACGCTGCGTAGAAACATCGCTTTGGTGCTCCTGTTTGGCCTGCTTGCTGGCTGCGCCCATGCTCCAGTGGTTCCCCAACGCTTGCCCCTCCTTGAGCCCTCTGAGGAAGATTCCCGACGGCTCAAGGAACAGGCCAAAGCCGAGGAAGCCCGTCAAAGAGAAGCGGCCCGTGTGGCTCGAGAACGAGACGCAAGGAGGACTGAGAGGGAGCAGGAGGAGGCGCAGCGGGCGTTCCTGGAAAAGGTTGCCCAGAGGGTTTGGTCCTTCGTGGGGGCACGTCGAGTGATTGTCGATGGTCGCCGATTTCGAAAGGACTGCTCTGGCCTGGTTCAAGCCTCCCTCCATGCGGCCGGGGCTCTTGACCTGGCAGAAGAACTTCAAGCTACCAGCCACATCGACCGCTACTGCCGGGAAAACGGAAGCTACCACACCGACACTCCGGTCCCGGGAGACCTGGTTCTCTTCGAAGAAACCTACGACCGAAACAGAAACCGTAGACTGGACGACGGAATCACTCATGTCGGTGTAGTTGTCGAAGTGAAGGCGGACGCCACCGTGGTCTTTGTGCATGTGGGGTCAGGGACCATCAAGACCGGAAGAATGAACCTGCTTCATCCAGACGTCCACCGGTTGCGCTCACCTGGAAGGGTCGTGAACTCGTTCTTGCGGGTCAAGAGGCGATGGGACGTTAAGGGAACTCGCTACCTGGCCGGGCAGTTGTTTCGTGGTTTCTGTCGTGTGACGTTGGAACCGAAGGAAGGGGCGCCCGATGTTGATTGACAATCAAACACGGTCGGGTCGAATCCCTTCTGAACTGACTCCTCGAATGTAGAAGCTGGGGTCGTTCAAGAATCCCTGGAAAATGGCGATGAAGGCGATGCCGGCCTGGACCATGACGGCCTTGTCTTCGTAGAGGGCTTCCAATTCCTGCACTCGCTTTCCGGGGTCAAGAAGATCAAAGCGCATCATGAACAAGCCGTCCAGAGGATGGGGCTCGGTGGGGTCGGTGACTTCGTGGATGCGGTCTTCCTGGCAATACTTCATGGCATCCATGAGCACCGCCCGCTGCTCCTCAAGATTTGTAAAGTGATACCCGAATATATGCAACACAATCCGCTGTGCTTCCAACATACTTGAATACACGAGGGCTCGGAACAATCGCTCGGAGGTTTCGTCATCTTCGGCCAGGTGCTTGCGTCGAATAAGGGTGGCCAGGATGGTGTTCTTGAACAACTGATAGAGTCGTTTCACCCCGTTGAAGGGGGCTCTGGAGGGGTGTTCAAAGCGGGGTTTGTAGCCACCGTAGGAGTTGACGAAGAGGTTTTGGAAGAGAGCCTCGAAGAAGTTCACCCCTTCCAGCGGATCCTGGATATCGATGCGCATGTCCAGGGTGTTGTCGAGGCGGTCGGCCAGCTTCACCCGAACCAGTTCTTTCTGATTCAGCGGCATGTCAAACAGGCGCCCAACATACTGGTTATAG